>WLOY01000003.1 GCA_009699015.1 Actinomycetota bacterium
AGGCCAACGACGTCTCGGCGTACATCCCCACCAACGTCATCTCGATCACCGACGGCCAGTGCTTCCTGGAGTCCGACCTGTTCAATTCCGGCGTCCGTCCGGCCATCAACGTCGGCATCTCGGTGTCGCGCGTCGGCGGGTCGGCGCAGCCGAAGGCGATGAAGAAGGTCGCCGGTCGCCTGCGCCTGGACCTGGCCCAGTTCCGCGAGCTCGAGGCCTTCGCCGCCTTCGGATCGGACCTCGATGCTGCATCGAAGGCCCAGCTGGCCCGCGGTGCGCGCCTCGTGGAGCTGCTCAAGCAGCAGCAGTACGCACCGCAGTCGATGGAGCGCGAGGTCGTCTCAGTGTGGGGCGGCACGACGGGCCAGCTCGACGAGGTGCCGATCGAGGACATCCGCCGGTTCGACTCGGAGTTCCTGTCGTTCATCGAGCGCTCCAAGCCGGAGATCCTCGATGCGATCCGCACGACGACCGACCTGTCGAATGACACGGTGGCAGTGCTCGAGACCGCGATGGCCGAGTTCAAGCGCCAGTTCTCGACGAGCGCGGGCACGCTGCTCGTCAACGACGAGCCGGTTGCGGCGCTCGACGAGGAAACCATCGATCCGACCCAGATCAAGCGGGCGGTTCGGGGCTAACTGACATGGGTGCACAACTACGGGTCTACCGGCGGCGCATTCGCTCCGTCCAGGCGACCAAGAAGATCACGAAGGCGATGGAGCTCATTGCGTCATCGCGCATCGTGAAGGCGCAGCAGCGCCTGAATGCATCGATGCCGTACCTGACCCTGCTCAACTCGGCGATCTCGGCAGCGGCCTCGCATGCATCGGATGTGTCGAAGCATCCGCTGATGGCGAAGTCGGCGGATGGCACACGGGCAGCGGTACTCATCGTGACGGCCGACCGCGGGCTGGCAGGTGCCTACTCGTCCAATGTGATCAAGGAGGGCGAGTCCCTGACTCGAGCGCTGACCGAACGTGGCGTCCAGGTCGTGCCCTACGTCGTCGGCCGCAAGGGCGTCGGCTACTACCGGTTCCGCGGGCGCGTCATGGCGGGGGAGTACGTCGGGTTCACCGATCTCCCGTCCTATGCCGACGCCAAGCAAATCGGCGAAGATCTCCTCGAGGCATTCCTCAGGCCGACCTCCGAGGGCGGGTGCGACGAGATCCACATCGTCTACACCTACTTCACGAACATGGGAAGCCAGCAGGCGCGCGTGCGACGAGTCCTCCCGATCGAGGTCGTCGACGAGGTCGTGACGAGTGAGTCGGGGCTGCCATTCCCGCTTTACGAGTTCGAGCCGGGACCAGAGGCGGTACTCGACGGCCTGTTGCCGCGCTACATCGACCAGACCGTGTACCTTGCGCTGCTCATGGCGGCGGCCTCGGAGCACGCGGCGCGGCGCCGTGCGATGAAGTCGGCGACTGACAACGCAGAAGAGCTCATCCGAACGCTCAGCCGCCAGGCAAACCAAGCCCGTCAGGGCGAGATCACCCAGGAAATCAGCGAGATCGTCGGCGGCGCCGACGCTCTGTCCGCCTAGAAGCGTCTGCATAAGGAGAATGAACAACATGACCGCTGACCTCACGACCAAGACCGGCGTCGGACGAGTTGCCCGAGTGACCGGGCCCGTCGTCGACGTTGAGTTCCCCGTCGAGGCCATGCCTGAGCTGTACAACGCGCTCCAGGTTGACGTCTCCTTCGGCGAGGGCGATGACCGGATGCTCACCCTCGAGGTGGCGCTCCACATCGGCGACAACATGGTGCGTGCCATCTCGATGCAGCCGACCGACGGTCTCGTCCGCGGCTCTCAGGTGCGCGACACCGGCTCGCCGATCATGGTGCCGGTGGGCGACGTCACCAAGGGCCATGTCTGGAACACCCTCGGCATCCCGCTCGACGTCCCCGAGGCATCGCTCGACATCAAGGAGCGGTGGAGCATCCACCGCCAGCCGCCGGCATTCGATCAGCTCGAGTCCAAGACCGAGGTCTTCTGGACCGGCATCAAGGTCATCGACTTGCTCACCCCCTACGTGAAGGGCGGCAAGATCGGCCTCTTCGGCGGAGCAGGCGTCGGCAAGACTGTCCTCATCCAGGAGATGATCTACCGGGTTGCCGAGAACTTCAGCGGTGTCTCAGTGTTCGCGGGCGTCGGCGAGCGCACCCGAGAGGGCAACGACCTCTTCCTCGAGATGAGCGAGTCGGGCGTGCTCGAGAAGACTGCCCTGGTGTTCGGCCAGATGGACGAGCCGCCGGGCACCCGCCTTCGCGTGGCCCTGACCGCGCTGACCATGGCGGAGTACTTCCGCGATGTGCAGAAGCAGGACGTGCTCCTGTTCATCGACAACATCTTCCGCTTCACCCAGGCCGGCTCCGAGGTCTCGACGCTGCTCGGGCGCATGCCGTCCGCGGTGGGCTACCAGCCGACCCTCGCCGATGAGATGGGCCAGTTGCAGGAGCGAATCACCTCGACCCGAGGCCATTCGATCACCTCGCTGCAGGCGATCTACGTGCCGGCCGATGACCTCACCGACCCGGCCCCGGCGACAACCTTCGCGCACCTCGACGCGACGACCACGCTGAGCCGTCCGATCTCCGAGCTCGGCATCTACCCGGCCGTGGATCCGCTCGACTCCATGTCGCGCATCCTCGACCCGCGCTACGTGGGCGAAGAGCACTACGCCGTTGCCGCGCGCGTCAAGGAGATCCTCCAGCGCTACAAGGACCTTCAGGACATCATCGCGATCCTCGGCATCGACGAGCTGTCCGAGGAGGACAAGATCCTCGTCGGCCGCGCGCGGCGCATCCAGCGCTTCCTGTCGCAGAACATGTTCGTGGCGGAGGCCTTCACCGGCCAGTCGGGCTCGTTCGTACCGGTCGAGGAGACCATCTCCTCGTTCCGTGCGCTGTGCGAGGGCACCTACGACCACTTGCCCGAGCAGGCCTTCTTCATGTGCGGTGGCATCGAGGATGTCGAGAAGAACGCCGCCGAACTGAACAAGAAGTAGTCGAGATGGCTGAACTCGTCGTCAATGTCGTGTCAGCGGAACGCTCGCTTTGGAGCGGCACCGCGAAGAGCGTCGTTGCCAAGACGCCGGAGGGTGAGATCGGGATCATGCCCGGCCACGAGCCGGTGCTCGCGCTTCTCGTCGACAGCGCGCTGCGCATCGAGGAGGCCGACGGCACGAAGATGCTCGTCGCGGTCCATGGCGGTTTCTTCTCCGTCGACTCGAATCAGGTGAACGTCATCGCCGAGATCGCTGAGCTCGCCGAGGACATTGACCTCGACCGGGCGAAGGCGGCCCTCGCGGCAGCCCAGGCCGCAAACGAGGAGGATTCCTCTGCCCTGCGCCGGGCAGAGACCCGAATCACGGTCGCCGGAATGGCAGGATCGCTCCGCTAGCGATGCGCTGATCTTGCTCTTGAACAGGTCAAACCACCATGTTGCCGAGGTCCAGTCGGCAATGGCGGGAGATGTTGGCCAACATGTTGGTGAACTTCGTTGACCATAGGTTGTCAGGCACGTACAGCCGTGGTCGCGGAGTCGACTCGGGCGGAAGTTGCGTGGGAGCTCAGCCACCCACGTGCAGGAGGTTGGCGTCCTGGTAGTGGAGAAATACCATCAGCCGGTCGCCTATCTGTCATCCATCGAGGTGTTCGACGAACTCCTCGAAAGCGCGGATCGCCACGCACGACTGCTCAGGGAGCTTCCGCTGGCCCTGAGTCTGCTGGCCACGGCAATCAAGGTCGGGGTGTCATCGGACGCAGCCATCGGCGCGCTCCTGCGGGGCCACGATGAAGCAGATGTCCTGAATCTCGTCGACCTCGCTGAACTGGTCGATAGCGCGATAGAGGACCGCGACATGTCGGTGCTGGCGGCCGCTCGGATGGAGCAGCCGGATGTCGGTGACATGAGCCTCGGAGATTTCGCTGCCGAGCTGGGCTTGGACATTACTCAGGTGCGAGCTGATGTCGCAGCAGGCACGCCGCGGGCGAAGTACGACAGGTGACGGAGGCTTTCAGCCGAGCCCTCCTCACCACGCTCGCAAGAAGCGACATCAACGCGGTTGCTGAGATCGATGTACGCACCGCCGTGGTGAATGCGCTCGTCGAAATCGAGAACCACCTGGAGTTCGGGAGACTGTTGGAGTCCCGCGGTTACACCGAGGACCTGCGAGGATGCCGGAAGGTGTACGTCGACCGGCCGGATTGGCAAGGTAAGCCGCGCTTTCGACGTGTCTACTGGTGCAGCCCTGACGAGCGTCAGCCTCGGACAGCCCGGATCCTCGCGTTCGGACCGGCGAGCATCGTTAGCGGCATACAGGACCGCTGTCGATCGTTACAACGCCGATCGCGCAACCGCCGGGCAGTCGCCAGTGGAGAGCCGAAGCGATAAAGAACGGGGCTTGTAGCTGTCGTCCCTGCATTATGGCCCACTCGGAGGGGGTCACCTGAACTCGGCGATGCGCTCCTCGGTGTCGTCGATCGGGTAGGCGGTGGCGGCCTCGTAGGCGAGTCCCTCAGGCACCGTCAGGCGCTGGGCGGCCCGGTACAGGTCCTTGTATGCCATGAGGGCGCCGTGACTGTTCGCTGCGATATCTCGCGCAAGGCCGGCCACCGTCGCATCGAGCTCCGAACGTGGGCCGGAAAGCGCGGCGATGCCGTACTCCCGAGCCTGGGCTCCGGTGAAGGTGGCAGCGCTATAGGAGAGCAGCCGTGCTTTAGCGGGCCCGATGAGCGCTGGCAGGCGCTGGCTCATGCCCCATGAGGGCCGGATGCCCCACTTTGCGTGGGTGTCGCCGAGCACCGCCTCGTCGGCCGTCACGATGAGGTCGCAGGCCAGTGCCAGCTCGAGTGCACCGGTGAAGCAGAAGCCGTTCACCTTCGCAATGACGATGGCGTCGAGGAGTTCGATGCGCTTGATGACACGCTGCCCCGGAATGTCGAGGTAGTCACCGACTGCTCCGTTCGAAAGCGATCGCCCGCCGAGTTCCTTGAGGTCCACACCGGCACTGAAAGCGCGTCCGGCGCCGGTGATGACGACAACGACGATGTCGGAGCGACCATGCAGGTCAGCGAGATGGCTGTCGAGAACCTCCAACATTTCGACCGTGATCGCGTTCAGTGCGGCTGGCCTGTTCAGGGTGATCGTGGCGACCGCACCTTCGATCGAGAGCACGACGGGGCTGTCGGCGGAACTCATCTGGACTCCTTGGGGGATACATGTCTGCACTCTGGCGGGCGCATCATCATCGCAGGGCTCTACATTGACAGGTCGATGAGTCCGGCGAGGATGGCTCGGTGGTCACCGGGCGTGCCGAGCGCGACCTGGTCAGCCTTCGCTCGCTTGAGGTAGAGGTGCGCCGGGTGTTCCCACGTGAAGCCGATCCCGCCGTGGAGCTGAACGCATTCCTGTGCGGCATGCACGGCAACGTCCGAGCAGTAGGCCTGGGCCACGGCGGAGGCGACGAAGCGATCCTCGCTGCCATCGGCCCATGCTGCTGCCGCATAGCGTGCGACAGCGCGTGCCGTCTCGACCTCGATGAAGAGGTCGGCGGCGCGGTGCTTGACGGCCTGGTAGCTGCCGATGAGCCGGCCGAACTGTCGCCGCTCGAGCAGGTAACCGACCGTCGTGTCGAGGCACCACTGGGCGATGCCGACCTGCTCTGAGGCAAGGAGGGCTGCGCCGAGGAGCAGGGCTGCTCGAATGGCGTCCGCGGCCGAGTCTCCTTGAGTCACGACGATGGCCGGGGAGCCGGCGAACCGAAGGTCGGCGAGCGGACGCGACATGTCGAGGCTTGCCAGTGGCTCGCACGCCGCAGCGGCGGTGTCGACGAGTGCGAGGACGAGCCCGCCGCTGGGGTCTGACGCGGGCACGAGCAGCAGCCCCGAGCCCTCGGTGCCGGCCACTCGCCCGATCCGACCGTGGACGAGCCCGTCGTCATCGAGCGTGGCCGTGGGGGCGAAGGTGGTGACGCAGGTACCGAGGGGCACGGCCAGGGCACAGGTGAGTGAGCCACCTGCGATCTGGCGCAGGGAATCGGCGGCCTGGGCTGCCTGCAGTGCCGCGACGGCCATCACGCTGCTCGTCAGGAACGGCACCGGGGCCAGCGACCGTCCGAGCTCCTCGAGCACGATCGCCGCGTCGCGAGCTGAGGCACCGGCGCCGCCGTGCTGCTCGGGGACGAGCAGGCCGGCGAGGCCCATGTCGATGCCGAGCGCGGGCCAGAGCTCTCCGGCAAGGCTACTGTCGCCGTCGTACATGGCGAGCACCCGCGTGCTCGGGCATCGGGCGGCGAGCAGGCCTCGCAGGCTGGCGCTGAGCTCGTCCTCCTCGGTGGAGGTGAGAAGGTCGGCGATCATTTCGGCAGGTCCTTCCAGGCCACGGTGGTATCCGGCCGGTCCTCGGGAGGCAGCCGAAGGACGCGTTCGGCGACCACGTTGCGGAGCACCTCGGAGGTGCCGCCCTCGATCGAGTTGCCGCGCGCGCGCAGGTAGCGGAAGGCAGCGCCTCGCCCGGTGAAGTCGAATGCGTCATTGCCGCTCGGCGACCACTGGTCGTAGAGAAGCCCCTCGTCGCCGAGCAACTCGACCTCGAGTGAGCTCAGCTCCTGCGCCAGCCGGGCGAACACGAGCTTGCCGGCCGACCCCTCCGGGCCGGGCTGGCCTGCGGCGAGCTTCTGCTGCAGCCTGGCCGACGCGATGCGCGCGGCCTCGGCATCGACCCAGAGCCGGAGCAGCCGTTCGTGGAGGTCGGGCCGGTGCCGTTCAGGGTGCTCTCGCCAGGTGCGCGCGACCGCCCCCACCATGCCGCTCTCGCGAGGTGGCACATTCCCGCCGATCGCCATGCGCTCGTTCATCAGGGTCGCCCGGGCGACATCCCAGCCGCTCCCGACATCGCCGAGGCGGTCCGAATCGGGGATGCGCGCCTGCGTGAAGAACACCTCGTTGAACTCGGAGTCTCCGGTGAGCTGGCGCAGCGGCCTCACCTCGACGCCCGGCGCAGTCATGTCGCAGATGAAGAAACTGAGGCCCTGATGCTTCGGCACGTCCGGATCGGTGCGGGCCAGGAGGATGCCCCACCGCGCGACGTGCGCGACCGAGGTCCAGACCTTCTGCCCGGTGACGACCCACTCGTCGCCCTCGGGGACGGCCCTGGTCGACAGGCCCGCGAGATCGGAGCCGGCGCCAGGTTCGCTGAACAACTGGCACCAGATGTCCTCGCCGGTCCAGAGCCCGGGCAGGAAGCGGGCGCGCTGCTCGGGAGTGCCGTAGGCGATGATGGTGGGTGCTGCCATGCCGAGGCCGATGACATTGAGCTCGGGCGCATTGTTCGGTGCGCCCGCCTGCTCGAAGGCGCCTTCGACGATGGTCTGGTAGCCGCGGGGCAATCCCAGCCCGCCGTCGCCGAGCGGATAGTGAACCTCGGCGAGGCCCGCTGCAAATCGGGCCCGCAGAAAGGTGACCCGGTCGGTCAATGCTGGGTCATGCTCAAGAAGGAATCGCGACAGCATCTCGATGAGCCGCTTTGTAATGTCGTCCGGATCCCGCATGATTCCTCCCGTCGATGCGGGGCGAACCCCGGGCACTCGACCACGTTACTTCAGCAAATCGATGCAGGGAGTGAAATCGTCAAGGGCACAGGTCTCAACGGGCCGCTTTGGGGACGTAGATCCGCATAGGCTTCAGTGATGAGTGGGCCGCTGCACGGGATTCGAGTCGTAGAGCTCGCGTCACTCGGGCCCGGCCCGCACGCGGCGATGGTGCTCGCCGATCTGGGGGCAGAAGTCGTTCGCGTTGAAGGGCCCGCTGGACGTCGGCTTCAGTTTGGCGAGCCAGGGTCAATCGACTCGACTCAACGCGGACGAGGGACCGTATTCGCCGACCTCAAGGAGGACGAGGGTCGCGAGTTTGTGCTCGAACTCGTCGGCGAGTCGGACGTGCTCATCGAAGGTCTGAGGCCGGGCGTTGCCGAGCGACTCGGAGTAGGCCCCGACGCCTGCTTCGCGATCAATCCCCGACTGGTGTACGGACGAATCACCGGGTGGGGACAAAGCGGTCCATGGGCCGACAGGGTCGGCCATGACATCAACTACATCGGACTCACCGGCGCCCTCCATGCGATCGGTCGAGAGGGTGAGGCTCCCTCCGTTCCGCTGAGCCTTGTCGGCGACTACGGCGGTGGTTCGATGCTTCTCCTTGTCGGCATCCTCGCCGCTCTCGTCGAGCGCAATTCGTCGGGCCTCGGGCAGGTAGTGGACGCCGCTATGGTCGATGGGACGGTGCTCATCAGCCAGATGATCCTCGCGCTTCGTTCAATGGGAGCGTGGACTGATGACCGGGCGAGCAACATTCTCGATGGCGGCGCTCCCTTCTACGACACCTATGTCTGCGCTGATGGCGGCTACGTAGCAGTGGGTGCACTCGAGCCCCACTTCTTCGCAGCGCTGCTCAATGGCCTTGGGCTGACGCTCGCGGACGTGGGAGATCCCCGCGACCGCCAGAACTGGCCGCGCATGCGGTCGCAGTTCACTCGACTCTTCGCATCGAAGCCCCGTGACGAGTGGGTCGCGCACTTCGACGGGTCGTCGGCCTGCGTGACGCCTGTGCTTACCTTCGCCGAGGCGGCCGAGCACCCCCACCTCGTTGCCCGGGGCACCTTCACTCACGGCGAGGGCGGCCTTCAGGCCTCACCCGCCCCGCGATTCTCCCGCACTCCGCCCCGCGCGCCGGAAACCTCGCCGTAGGTTGATCGGCCTGCCTCGTCCGCCACCCGAAGGAGTGCCACGATGGAGACAAAGGAAGCGACCGCCCTCGTCACCGGAGGCGCGTCAGGGCTGGGCCTCGCGACGGCCCGTCGGCTCCGGGCCGCGGGCGCCCGCGTCGTCGCGCTCGACCTCCCGGGAGCCAATACCGCCGAACTCGATCGGATCGGCGCGGAGTTCGCGGCGGCCGACGTGGTCGACGAGGCCGCTGTGCAGTCGTCGGTCGACCTCGCGAACGGCGATGGAACCCTGCGCATCGTCGTCAACTGCGCGGGGATCGGCAACGGCATCAAGACGACGGGGAAGGCGGGGCCCTTTCCGCTCGCCGACTTCGAGCGGGTCATCCGCGTCAACCTCATCGGCACGTTCAACGTCATCCGGCTCGCGGCAACGGCCATGGCGACCAATGCCATGGTGGGCGAGGAGCGCGGGGTCATCGTGAACACCGCCTCCGTCGCCGCCTTCGACGGCCAGGTCGGCCAAGCCGCGTACTCGGCGTCGAAGGGCGGGATCGTCGGGATGACCCTGCCGATCGCCCGGGATCTCGCATCGCTCGCGATCCGAGTCATGACGATCGCGCCGGGCCTGTTCCGCACGCCGCTGCTTTCGATCATTCCAGAGGAGGCACAGCAGGCCCTCGGGGCGCAGGTGCCGCACCCGGCAAGGCTCGGCGACCCCGACGAGTTTGCGATGCTCGTCGCGTCCATCATCGAGAACCCGATGCTCAACGGTGAAGTAATCCGCCTCGACGGCGCGCTTCGATTGCCGCCCAGGTAGCGCAGCCACGTCCGGCGACTTGCCGACCAACCGATATGCAGGCCAACCGATACAGAGGGGTTACCACATGAACGAGGCAGTGATCGTCGATGTCGTCCGGACCGCATCGGGGCGGGGCAAGCCCGGCGGTGCCCTGTCGGGTGTCCACCCGGTCGACCTGCTGTCGGAGGTGCTGCAGGCCCTCGTCGAGCGCAATGGCATCGACCCGTTGGTCATCGATGACGTCTTCGCGGGGTGCGTGAGCCAGGCGGGGGAGCAGTCGCTCAACATCGGACGAAACGCCGTGCTCGCCGCAGGCTGGCCGGAGCAGATCCCGGCGACGTCGATGGACCGGCAGTGCGGGTCGAGCCAGCAGGCCTCCCACTTCGCAGCCCAGTCGATCGTCGCCGGCGCCCAGGATGTCGTGATCGCGTGCGGCGTCGAGTCGATGAGCCGGGTGCCGATGGGCATGGCGCTCATCGGCCGTGACCCGCTCGGCCCGAGGATGGCCGCCCGCTACCCGGAAGGCCTGGTGAACCAGGGAGTCTCGGCCGAGCTCATCGCCGCGAAGTGGGGGTTCAGCCGGGCGCAACTCGACGACTTCTCCGCGCAGTCCCATGAGCGAGCGGCCCTCGCGGCTGCGTCCGGTGCCTTCGACAACGAGATCGTGCCCGTGGCCGTAACGACTGCCGACGGATCGGTCGTCGAGCACCGGCTCGATGAGACCGTCCGCGCCGGCACGACGCCGGAGGGACTCGGCGGCCTCAAGCCGTCCTTTGCCACCGAGGAGCTCGCGGCCCGGTTCCCGCAGATCACCTGGCAGGTCACGCCCGGCAACTCCTCGCCGCTCACCGACGGCGCGTCCGCCGCGCTCATCATGAGTGCGGAGCGGGCGAGGCAGCTCGGGCTTAAGCCGCGGGCGCGCTTCCATTCGTTCACCGTGGTCGGCGATGACCCCCTCTACATGCTTACCGCACCTGCCCCTGCGACGCGAAAAGTCCTTGCGCGAGCTGGGCTTTCAATTAACGACATCGACGCCTTCGAGGTCAATGAGGCATTCGCGTCGGTGCCCCTCATGTGGCTCGCCGAGCTCGGCGCTACACCCGACCGGCTGAACCCGCGCGGGGGCGCGATCGCACTCGGCCACCCGCTCGGCGCCTCAGGCACCAAGCTTCTCGCCACGATGGTCAACCACCTCGAGCAGACCGGCGGGCGCTACGGGCTCCAGACGATGTGCGAGGGCGGCGGCATGGCGAACGCCATGATCATCGAGATGCTCTGACGGGCCAGGGGCAGGCGGTCAGCGGTTTGCGCCGGGCTCCCAGAGCACGTCGCCGCCCGCATCCTTGTTCGCGATGCGCGAAAGGATGAAGAGCAGGTCGCTCAGCCGGTTGAGGTAAGTGGCGGTGAGCGGGTTCATTCCGCCGTGGTAGGTGTCGAGGGCGGCCCAGGTCGACCGCTCGGCACGGCGGACGACGGTGCGCGCGATGTGCAGGTTCGCGGCCGCCAAGGTTCCGCCGGGGAGGATGAAGGACCGCAGGGGCTCAAGCAGGTCGTTGTAGGTGTCGCACGACTGCTCGAGGAAGTCGATGTAGGGCTGGGTGACGCGCAGCGGCTCGTATGGTGGATTGTCGACCACCGGGGTGCACAGGTCGGCGCCCACGTCGAAGAGGTCGTTTTGGATGCGCAGCAGCAGCGCGCGCATCTCCTCGGGCAGATCGGACGCCGCAAGGCAGACCCCGATCGTGCAGTTGGCCTCGTCGACGTCCGCATAGGCCTTGAGCCGCGGGTCGTTCTTGCCCGTGCGGGTCATGTCGCCGAGCGACGTCGTGCCGTCGTCGCCGGTGCGGGTGTAGATCCTCGTCAGGTTGACCATGATGCCTCCTCGTCGCGATGACCCTATGCCACGGAGAGGCGGCCCGCGCGGGCGCTTCGCAGCCGTGGCGAGGTCGCGGTGATAGGCCCGGGTGACCGAAGCACGCGGAGCGAGGTGCCGGGGACACCCGTAGAGCCTCCATTCAGGCGGGGCTTGGCAGAGCGGCGTACGCCAATGAAATCGGGCTCCCGGCGGACTCGTTGGTCTTCTTGGCTGCGGGGTGAGTCTGCATGGCGCTCCCCGCCTGGACTTCTTGCTGTAGAGGTGTTGAAACCTCGTGGAGGGGGAAGTGGCCTGCCGAATGCATGGTTATGGCGCGGAGTCCTCGGGGCTGAAAACGCGCTCGTTGAGGGCGGGGGAAATCACCTCCTGAAACACCTTTCAGCTGACCCCGAATCCGGGTCACATGAATGAATTGACCTCTCCGGCGGGCTGATTCGTTCAGGCGACCCGGATTCGGGGGCAGTCGAGAACGGGGGTGGGGCGGGTCTGGTGTCGGCTGTGTTGGGCATTCGGCCGGACGCTCGTACGATTCGACCCGTGGAGGTCTTCAACGTCGTCGGGGGGACGCGCCTATCGGGCGAGGTCGCGGTGACCGGCGCGAAGAATTCCGTCCTGAAGCTGATGGCTGCATCGCTCCTCGCGGTCGGCACGACGACCCTGCGGGCCGTGCCCGACATCCTCGACGTTGAGATCATGGCCGAGTTGCTCCGCCGCCTCGGCTGCGCGGTCGATCACCGCCACCGCGCAGGCACCGTTGACATCACCGTGCCGGAGGATCTTGAGCACCGCGCCGACTATGACCTCGTCCGGCGCATGCGGGCGTCGATCTGCGTGCTCGGCCCGCTCCTCGCCCGATGCGGGGCTGCGGACGTCGCACTTCCGGGGGGCGACAACATCGGCTCCCGAGGGCTCGACATGCACATCGATGGCCTGCAGCGGATGGGCGCAGACGTCGTCAACGAGCACGGCTACCTGCTCGCGGCATCGTCCGGGCGGCTGCGCGGCGCCTCGATCTGGCTGGACTTCCCGAGCGTCGGCGCAACTGAGACCATCCTCATGGCGGCCGTGACCGCGATCGGCACGACCGTCATCGACAACGCCGCGCGCGAGCCCGAGATCGTCGACATCTGCACGATGCTCACCGCGATGGGCGCGATCATCGACGGCATCGGCACCTCAACCCTCACTATCGACGGGGTCGACGAACTCGTCGCTGTCGAGCACACGACGGTCGGCGATCGCATCGTCGCCGGGACCTGGGCGGTGGCCGCTGCCATCACGCAGGGCGACATCATCGTGCGCCGGGCCAAGGCAGAGCACCTGACCATCGCGCTCGACAAGCTCCAGACCGCGGGCGCCGTCGTGACCTGCCTCGACGACGGGTTCCGGGTCGAGATGGACCGAAGGCCGCGCGCCGTGGACATCGTCACCCTTCCGTACCCCGGCTTTCCCACGGACCTGCAGCCCCAGTTCATCGCCCTCAACGCGATCTCTGAGGGGGCGGCCCTCGTGACCGAGAACCTGTTCGAGGCGCGGTTCAGGTTCGTCCAGGAGCTCGCGCGGCTCGGGGCGAATGTCCGCACCGACGGCCACCACGCGCTCGTGCGCGGCCGGCCCAAGCTCTCGGCGGCGCCCGTCGAGGCGACCGACATCAGAGCGGGCGCGGGGCTCGTGCTCGCCGGGCTCGTCGCCGAGGGCACGACCACCGTGTACGGGGTGTCCCACATCGACCGCGGCTACGCCGGGTTCATCCCTGCACTGCAGTCCCTTGGTGCCGACATCACTCGAGCGGATGGCTGAGCAGTGCCGAATCTATGATCGGGCGGACTTCAGGAGCACCCGCGCCCGCTCCTCGTCCGCCGGCCACACCATCACCCGCGGGCCGTCGAGGGTCTGGGCGAGCGTGGCGCGCAGCCCGGCCGACTCGAGCTGGCGCCTGAGCATCTCGCCCTCGACGTAGTTGGGCGGGGACGCCACCGGCACGAGGAGCCCGTACTCCGAGTCGGGTCCGGGCTTGGCCGGGGGCGCGACGAGCGAGGCGCCGCGGCGCGACGACCACCGCAGGATGAACACCATGACCGCGATGCCGCCGAACGCGGCAAACGGGCCGAAGACGTATGAGTAGGAGTTCCAGGCGCTCACCCCCGTATCGTGCCCCCTCCGGCCAATTCGCGCGACCCTTACTTGCGGCCCGGTACGGTTCCGGGGTGAGAATCGTCGTGGCCCGCTGCACGGTCAACTACGTGGGGCGGCTGACGGCACACCTGCCCGAGGCGATCCGCGTCATCATGGTCAAGGCCGACGGGTCGGTGCTCATCCACTCCGACGGCGGCTCCTACAAGCCGCTCAATTGGATGAGCCCGCCGTGCGTCACGAAGGTCCGGGCGGCCGAGGTCGATGCGGACGAGGCGACGTGGGTCGTGGAGAACAAGGCGGGCGAGCAGCTGCTCATCACGATCCACGAGACCCTGTCGGAGAGCGACCACGCGCTCGGCATCGACCCGGGCCTGCAGAAGGACGGCGTCGAGGCGCACCTCCAGCACCTTCTCGCCACCCACGTCGGCATCCTCGGCGAGAATTGGTCGCTCGTGCGCCGCGAGTTCCCGACGGCCATCGGGCCGGTCGACCTGCTCTGCAAGGACGGCACCGGGGCGACCTTCGCCGTGGAGATCAAGCGTCGCGGCGAGATCGACGGCGTGGAGCAGCTCACCCGCTACCTCGAACTGCTCAACCGCGATCCGATCCTCGCGCCGGTGGCGGGCGTGTTCGCGGCCCAGGAGATCAAGCCGCAGGCTCGGGTGCTCGCCACCGACCGGGGCATCCGGTGCTTCCTGCTCGACTATGACGCGCTCAAGGGGACGGACGACCCGACGCTGCGCCTGTTCTAGCGTGGGGTGCCGCGGAGTCGCCGCACTCGCCAAGGTGGGAGACTTCGCACATGACTGGGACAGTGGGTGCCGTGCGGCAGGTGGGCGTTATCGGACTCGGCACGATGGGCAGCGGCATCGCCGAGGTGATCGCCCGCAGCGGCATCGATGTCGTCGCGATCGAGATGTCTGCCGAGGCGCTCGCCAAGGCGCAGGAGCGGATGTCCGGCTCGACCGCCCGCGCGGTGAAGCGCGGCAAGATGACTGAAGCCGAGCAGAGCGCACTCCTCGGTCGCCTCTCGTTCTCGACGGACCTCAACGACCTCTCAAGTGTCGACCTCGTGGTCGAGGCGGTGCCCGAGCGCCTCGAGCTCAAGCGAGAGCTCTTCGCCGCACTCGACGCCATCGTCCCCGCGCACGCCATCCTCGCGACGAACACCTCATCGCTCTCGGTCACCGATATCTCGGTCGCGACGGCTCGGCCGGCCCAGGTCGTCGGGCTTCACTTCTTCAATCCCGCGCCCGTCCAGGCCTTCGTCGAGGTCGTGCGAACAGTGGTGTCGTCCGATGAGGTCGTCGACCGGATGGTGTCCTTCGCGACGGCACTGGGCAAGGAGCCGGTGGTCGTCGGCGACAAGGCAGGCTTCATTGCCAACGCGCTGCTCTTCGGCTACCTCAACCATGCGGTCGCGATGTTCGAGCAGAAGTACGCAAGCCGCGAGGACATCGACGACTCGATGCGGCTCGGCTGCGGACTGCCGATGGGGCCCCTCGCCCTCCTCGACCTCATCGGTCTCGACACCGCCTACGAGATCCTTGACACGATGTACAAGCAAGGCCGTGATCGCCTGCACGCACCGAGCCCGATCCTCAAGCAGATGTCGACGGCAGGCCTGCGCGGCCGCAAGTCGGGCCGGGGCTTCTACACCTACGAGGCCCCGCAGTCGCCCGTCGTCGTCGCCGATGCGCAGACTCCCGCCGCCTCGAGCGCCGGTGAGTCCCTGCGAACAATCGAGTCTGTCGGCGTCATCGGCTCGGGGACGATGGCGGCCGGAATCATCGAGGTCTTCGCGCGCGCGGGCATCGACTGCATCTTCCAGGCGAGGTCCGAGCAGAAGGTCGAGGCGGTCCGCCGGGCACTCGAGAAGTCGCTCGAGAAGGCCGTCCAGCGAGGCAAGCTGGACGATTCCGACCGCGACGCCACCCTTGCCCGCATCACCGGCACGACGCGGCTCGACGATCTCGCGAGCGTTGACCTCGTCGTCGAGGCGGTGGTCGAGGACATCGGGGTGAAGACGGCGATGTTCGAGAACCTTGATGAGATCTGTCGGCCGGGCGTCATCCTCGCCACGACGACCTCGAGCCTGCCGGTCATCGACCTTGCGGCCGTCACGAAGCGCCCCCAGGACGTCATCGGCCTGCACTTCTTCAATCCCGCGCCCGTCATGAAACTCGTCGAGGTCGTGAGCACCGTCGCGACCGCCCCGGACGTTGCCGCCACCGCCGTCGCACTTGCGAAGCGCCTCGGCAAGCACCCGGTGCGGTGCGTCGACCGCGCCGGCTTCATCGTGAATGCCCTCCTCTTCCCGTACCTCAACGACGCCGTCCGGATGGTCGAGGCGAACTATGCGAGCGCGGACGACATCGACCTTGCGATGAAGCGCGGCTGCGGATACCCGATGGGGCCGTTCGAGCTCCTTGACGCGGTGGGCCTGGATGTCTCGCTCGCCATCCAGCGGACGCTGTACCTAGAGTTCCGTGAGCCCGGATTCGCCCCGGCCCCGCGGCTCGAGCACCTCGTCACGGCGGGCTACCTCGGCCGCAAGACCGGCCGCGGCTTTCGCACCTACGCCTGACCGGCGAGGACTGTGGAGACGGTCATGGGGCGAAAGAATCGAAGGCAGCCGGATCCACCGGACTCCGTGCGGGGTCCGGGCGCGTACGGCCCGCAGAGCACCGAGGAGCATGCCGACGGTGAGTGGGTTGTTCGCCGGGTGACCGGCTCGGGTGCATCGAAGACCTATCGCTGCCCGGGCTGCGACCAGGAGATCCGTCCGGCAACCCCCCACGTCGTTGCCTTTCCAGCCGATGACTACGGCAATGTCGAGGATCGACGCCACTGGCACACCCCGTGCTGGCAGGCGCGCGGCCACCGTGGCCCGCGAACTCAGAGGTCGTCGAGAGGGCCGAGGTACTGATGCCGGATGCCGAGCGGATCGTCGCGAACTCGGTGCTGCCTGCGCGCCGGGAGGCGCTGCGGCTGCGCACGAGCGACGGCCTGAGCCTGGTCGCGGAGCTCGCGCTACCTGTCGACGTGCCACCGGCCGCGACGATCATCTGCGTCCATCCGCTGCCGACCCACGGCGGCATGATGGACAGCCACGTCCTGCGCAAGATGGCCTGGCGACTGCCGGCCCTCGCCGATGTCGCTTGCCTGCGCTTCAACACGCGCGGAACGACGAGTGCCGCCGGCACGAGCGAGGGCGCCTTCGATGAGGCGAGGGGCGAGGGCCTGGACCTCCTCGCCGCGATCGGCGAGGTCGGCGCGCGCGGGCTTCCCGATCCGTGGCTCGTCGGCTGGTCCTTCGGCACCGACGTGATCCTGCGGCACGGCAATGTCGATCCGGTGGCCGGCGCGATCCTCCTGTCGCCGCCACTGCGGTTCTCGACCGACAGCGACCTCGAGGCATGGGCGGCCAGCGGGCGTCCGCTCACCTGCCTCGTCCCTGAACTCGACGACTACCTTCGGCCCGAGGCTGCCCGCGAGCGGTTCGCCGTGATCCCGCAGGCTGAGATCGTGGGGATCGACGGGGCCAAGCACCTGTGGGTGGGGGAGGCGTCCGTCTCCACCGTCCTGGGCGAGATCATCGCTCGGGTCGTCCCGCAAAGGGCACCGCTGCCCGCGACCTGGTCGGGCGAGATGACGAGATGGAGCGACCTGTGAAACCTGCCCGGTGCGTCGTACTGCTGCACGCATTCCCCTGCGATGGCCGGATGTGGGCGGCCCAGGCCGATGCGCTATCCGAGGCCGGGTGGGACCTCGTCATCCCCGACCTACCGGGCTTCGGTGCCAGCGACGTCCTCGAGGCCGATCCGAGCCTGGACCTCGTCGCCGACGTTGTCCTGCGCGAGTTGTCGGTGCAGCGAATCGAAGGTGCGGTGCTCGCGGGCCTTTCGCTCGGCGGCTACGTCGCGATGGCGATGATGCGCCGGGCGCCGGAGCGCTTCTCCGCCCTCATGCTGTGCGACACGAAGGCATCGGCGGACACCGCCGAGGCCCGGGAGAACCGCCACCGACTGGCCGAGGCCGTGCTGGAGGAGCCGGCTGCGTGCGGCGGCATCCTGCGCCAGTCGGTGCTGCCGGGGCTGCTCGGCGCCACGACATTCGCCGAGCGCCCGGCGGTGGTGGCGGAGGTGGGCGGATGGCTGGATGAGGCGCGACCGGAGGCCGTTGCCTGGTACCAGCGCGCGATGGCGGCGCGGCCGTCGTCGATCGAGGTGCTTGCGGCTGCGTCGATCCCGGCCCTCGTCCTGTGGGGCGAGGAGGACACGCTGAGCCCCGAGGGAGATCAGCACGTGATGCTCGACGTGCTCGGCAAGGGGAGCAGTGCACTGATCCCGGGAGCCGGGCACCTCTCCGCGGTGGAGCGGCCTTCGACGGTGAGTCGGCGGATGATCGAGTTTCTCGAAGGAGCCGTGCTGCGGTCCTAGAGGCCCGCCGCCTGCTTGATGAGATCCGAGTAGGCCCTCGCGCCCTCGGGCGTGAGGTGGATTCCATCCGATGCGAAGTACTCGGGATGATCGACCGAAGCGGCACGCCAGTCAGCGAGCACGGCGTTCGGGTACTGGGGCACGACGTCGGCCATGACGTTGTTGTTGGGGTCGCGCCAACTGCGTGGCATGTTGTCGTTGACGACGACGACCCGCGGGCTATCGACGAGGATGTCGAGCATCTCGCGCATCATGCTCTCCGGGAGCACGCCGTTCGTGCCCGGGTGCAGCACGACGATGGGTGCCAGCCGATTGCCAGCGACGTAGCGCTTGAGCTTGCCGATGAAGGCCCCCGGGTACCGCGAGACCGCGGCGTCGACCTTCGTCCCCGGGATCGTGTCCTTCAGCACCGATCGCGCCCCAAGCATGACGGAGTCGCCGATCGCGCTCACCTTCCCGGTGTCGCGCGTGGGGCTCGCTGAGGGAGTCGGGCCGGCCGACGCATCCGCGGGCTCGCCGCTGCCCGATGCAGCGGGAGAGGCCTCGCCGGGCAATGCGGAGTCGGCACCTGCTGAGGCTCCCGAGCCCCCTGTGGAATCGGCATCGTCGAGGGAGACCTCGGTTGGACCGCCGGACTCGATGCCCATCGCGGCCGCTACGTCGGGTGCGACGACGGAGTCGACTGTCGCACGGGTCGTAGCCGCGAGGAGGAGCGCGACGGCGACGACTCCGGCGAGGGTGGCCCCGACCATCGCGGCCCCGACGGCCCGCAGCCGCCGGCGCCGGGCGCCCTTGGCGGCGCGGACCCGGGCGACGAACCGCTGGATGGCACCGCGGCGGATCGGCATCTCGAGGAATCGAAAGCTCAACTCGGCGATGCCCACGGTGAGAGCGAGGCGCAGGATGAGGAGCGGCAGGCCGTCGAGGGGCGTGTCGAGGACGGGGCGGGTGGCCATGAAGACCGGCCAGTGCCACAGGTACAGGCCGTACGAGCGCTGGCCGATGTAGCGCCAAGGCTGAGTGCCCATCGCCCGGCCGAGCCCCACCCCCGGATGGCTCGCGGCGGCGATGAGCGTCGCGACGACGAGGGCGAGTGCAAGGAAGCCCCCGCGGTACATCCAGGGGGTGAACTCCCCGACGAAGACGAAGAACCAGATGACCGCGAGGAGGGCGAGGACGCCGATGCCCGTGATGATCGCGGCGGCGCTCGAGGACAGGTCCCGGCGCATCCGGCCCGGGCGCCAGAAGGTGGCCATCGCGGCCCCGATGAGCAGGCCCATAGCGTGGGAGTCAGTGCCGAAGTAAGCCCGGCTCGGGTCCGCGAAGTCCGGATATCCGTTGGCGACGGAGAGCTGGAGCATCCAGACGGTCGACAGGATCGCGAGGACGCCTGCGACGGCGAAGACGCCCTTGCGTGCGAACCTTCGCATCGCGAGGAAGGCGATGGCGGGCCAGACGAGGTAGAACTGCTCCTCGACGGCGAGGGACCACAGGTGCTGGAGGAGCGGGGGCCGGCCGATGAATTCGAAGTACGACTGGTCGGCGGCGATGTACCACCAGTTGTTGACGTAGAAGAGGGACGCCAGCACATCGGAGGCCGTCTGGCGCGCGGCGTCCTGGTAGACGAGCGCTGCGGCGAGCGACACGACGACGAGGACGAGGAGCAGGGCGGGGAGGAGGCGGCGGGCGCGTCCGAGGTAGAACTTGCGGAAGTTGACGCGGCCCGAGCGATCGAACTCCTCGAGGATGAGGGATGTGATGAGGAACCCGCTGAGGACGAAGAAGACATCGACGCCGAGGAATCCGCCGGGGATCCACGAGAGATCCGCGTGGTAGAGCAGCACGCCGATGACGGCGAGGGCCCGGACTCCATCGAGGCCGGGAAGGTAGCCCATCTCCTTGGCCCGAGGACCACGATCGAGGTTCCATGGCACGGGATCGCGCACGGCCGACTCGGTCACGGAATCATGCTAGGCGACGCATCTGCTATCTCGTGAATTGCGAAAGGATTCCTGCGAGGAGTCCGAACCTCGTCGCCGACCACAGGGCCACCCCCACCGCCGATGTGACGAGGAACACGATGAGCAAACTGCTTGCGCGCCGGGCCGCGGTGAGCAGGGCAAGGGCGAGGAATGCCCCGAACAGCACGGCCGCACCGGCCGTCAGCTGGTCGTCGGTCGGCGTCCAGCCGAGGACGGTGACGCCCGGCAGGTCGACCAGTCGCGCCGGGTGCGTCGACGGCGTCGAGAGCACCGACAGCATCGAGAGCATCGCGTGCATCAGGTGGCCGGATGCTCCTCGTCGTGGGAGCCGTGAGCCGTCCCGGAGGGTGCCGCCTGGACGAGCTCGACGAGTACCCCGCCGCAGTCCTTCGGGTGGGCGAAGTTAACGAGGGAGCCGGCGGTGCCGCGCCGCGGCGCGTCATAGAGCATGCGGACGCCGGCGGCGGCGAGCTGCTCGGCCGCGGCAACGACGTCATCGACCCCGTAGGCGACCTGCTGGATCCCCGGGCCCGACCGGTCGAGGAACTTCGCGATCGTCGAGTCGGGGGTGAGCGGGGCGAGCAGCTGGATGCAGCTGCCCGAATCGCCCACCCCGAGCATCGCCTCGCGGACCCCCTGCTCCTCGTTCACCTCCTCGTGGACCACCACGAGCCCGAAGGCCCGGCCGTAGAACTCGATGGCGGCGTCGAGGTCGGTCACGGCGATGCCGACGTGGTCTATGCGCGTCAGGATGGAATGCATGCCGGATATCGTGTCACCTGCCCCGCACCCGCCCTCGAGAGGAGCCCGAAATGCCCGGTACCCGGGATTCACTGCTCGAGCTCATCGCGAGCGCGCAGGCAGGGGAGGTCCGCAGGATCGCCCGGCTCATCTCCATGATCGAGGACGGCGGCGACCAGGCGCGCGAGGTCATGCGGGCGCTCGCGGCCTATTCGGGCCGCGCCCATGTCATCGGGCTTACCGGGGCCCCGGGTGTCGGCAAGTCGACGACGACCTCGGCGCTCGTGACGGCCCTGCGCGCGGCCGGGCATCGCGTTGCGGTCCTCGCGGTCGACCCGTCCTCGCCGTTCTCCGGCGGCGCGCTGCTCGGCGACCGGATCCGCATGCAACGTCACTCCGGTGATGAGGGCGTCTACATCCGGTCGATGGCCTCCCGGGGTCACCTCGGCGGGCTCTCGGCGACCACGCCGCAGGTGATCCGGGTCCTCGACGCGACCGGCTTCGACATCGTCATCATCGAGACGGTCGGGGTGGGGCAGTCGGAGGTCGAGATCGCCGCAACCGCTGATACCTCGATCGTGCTCCTCGCTCCCGGGATGGGCGATGGCATCCAGGCGGCGAAGGCGGGCATCCTGGAGATCGGCGACATCTTCGTCGTGAACAAGGCCGATCGCGACGGGGCCGACGCTACGGCCCGCGAGATCCGCCACATGGTCGAGCTCGGCACCTGGCACGGCTGGAAGCCGCCGGTGCTCAAGGCGAGCGCTGCGCAGGGCGCCGGCATCGACGAGGTCGTCGAGGCGATCGATGCGCACCGGGCCTGGCTCGCCGAGAGCGGCGAGGATCGGGTGCGCCGGCATCGCCGGGTGCGCGAGGAGATCACGGCGTTGGTGATTGGAGCGGTGCGAGCCAGGCTCGCGGAACGACGCGATGAGCTGACGGCGCTCGCTGACGAGGTGATCGCCGGGAACCTAGATGCCTTCGCCGCCGCCGAAGCCCTCGTCTGAGGTCTGCTTGTCCGAGCTCATCGGGATCTGACGGAGCGGGGAGCGGCGGGGGGTCTCAGGGCTTGCGGCGCTGCCAGGCCCCGGGCTCGGCGAGCAGTTCAGTGACGTCGCTCGGAAGCCGGTTGAGCGCGACGTCCTCGAGGCTGATGCCCTCGAGCACATGCCGCATGGCCGCGCGCACGGCGATCCAGACTTCGCGGAGGTGCTCGCTCGCACCCGGATACTCGACATCCTCGGGCCGGTTCCCGCGGACGGCGGCCAGTGGTCCGTCGAGGGCGCGGACGACGTCGGCGATCGTGACGTCGCTGGGATCGCGGTCGAGCCGGTACCCGCCGTCGGCCCCGCGCTGGCTTGCCACGATGCCCGACTGCCTGAGCTGGCGGAGGATCCCCTCGAGGAACTTCACCGGGACCTGCTGCGCGGTCGCGATTGCCTCGCCCTTGACGAGCTGCAGGGGATCGACGCGGTAGGCAGCAACGAGTTCGAGCAGTGCTCGCATCCCGTAGTCGGCCTTGGCAGAAATGTGCACGGTGCCATTCTTCCCGGTCATCCGTTCGTTCGCCGCATTGCCCGGCTGAACCACTCGCGACACGCCTGCCTCCTCGTTGACTTGACGACTGTTCGGTCAATATATACCTTTGCTATCGACATACTAGGGAAAGCCGCTCACTGTGGTGATGTCGACTGAATCATCGGAGGGAGGCAGGGGTGCAGCAAATCGAGTACGTCCGCCTCGGGCACCACCGCCACCACGTCGGAGCGAATGGCGAATGTTGGTCACGCCGGAGTCGTCAGGCGAAGTGAGCCGACGAATCCAAGGCCCCGACCAAACCCGAATGCTCGTCCAAGAACCTCTCAAGAAGGAGAACAACGAAATGTCGTTAGCAATCAATCCAGTCCACCGAGCGGTGCGGAATGCACTCGCTATCGGTGCTGCCGGGGCCGCCCTCACTATCGGACTCGGCACGAGCCAAGCGCTCGCAGCGCCGACGCCATCACCGAGCGCCACTGCAGCCGTGACCGCTGCGGCCCTCCCGAAACTTCCCACCGCGCCCAAGGTGCGCATCGGCTTCTTCGCGAATGTCACGCACGCCCCTGCCCTCGTCGCGCAGCAGTTGCGCCTGTTCGAGCAGAACCTCAATCGTGAGGGCACTGCGGTGGAGTACGTCCTGTTCAACGCGGGGCCTGCCGCAATCGAGGCGATGAAGGGCGGAGCCATCGATGTGTCCTACATCGGCCCCAACCCGTCCATCGCCGGCTACACCTCGACGAACGGCACCCTGCTCAAGGTCGTGTCCGGGGCGACGTCCGGTGGGGCGCAACTCGTCGTGAAGCCGAATATCTACACGGTGAGCGATCTCAAGGGCAAGAAGATTGCAACGCCCCAGCTCGGCAACACACAGGACGTCGCGCTCCGCTCATGGCTCAAGGACCAGGGCCTGCGGACCTCGATCGCAGGCGGAGGCGACGTCACCGTCATCCCGACGGAGAATGCGCAGTCCCTCACCCTGTTCAAGCGGGGCGATATCGACGGCGCCTGGCTCCCGGAGCCGTGGGCATCACGACTCGTCCTCGAGGCGGGCGCCAAGGTGTTCCTCGACGAGAAGTCGCTCTGGCCAACGGGACAGTTCGTGACGACGAACATCATCGCGAGCCAGGCATTCCTCAACCAATACCCCGGTACGGTTCGATCGATCCTCCAGTCGAACAACACGGCCATTCGCTACATCGCCGCGAACGTCACGAAGTCAAAGGACCTCGTGCAGGAGCAGATCACCAAGTGGACCGGCAAACCGCTGCCCGACTCGGTGATCAACCGCTCGTGGGGCAACCTGCGCCTCACGTGGGATCCGCTGCCCCTCACGCTCAAGAAGAGCGCCGATGACGCGGTTGCCGCAGGGCTGCTGCAGTTGAAGCCCAATGGCCTGACCGGGATCTACGACGTGCGACTGCTGAACTCGGTGCTCAGGGCATGGAAGGCGCGCACGGTGACGGCCGCCGGTCTCGGCCAGCAGTAGAGCATCCCTGACGAACGACGCCACCATCAATTGAGGAGCAACGCACCATGACACTCGCCAGCGGCGCACATCCGACGCATGACACTGCCGGCCTTCCCCCGGCCAGCACCGGCCTTCTCGCGGATCCCCCCGCGAACGCGGTGACCCTGCGTCACGTATCGAAGCAATTCAGCTCCGAGGGCCCCGTCATCCTCGATGACGTGAGCCTGGATGTGCGCCCTGGCGAGTTCGTCTCGCTCGTCGGGGCATCGGGCTGCGGCAAGTCGACCCTCCTCAACCTCATCACCGGGCTCGACAAGCCCACGAGCGGCACGATTGAGTGCTCAGGTCCGTCGAGTCTCATGTTCCAGGAGCCGGCACTCATGCCATGGCTCACAGCCGGCAAGAACGTCGAGTTGGCAATGCTGTTCAACGGGGTCGGGCGGCATGCGGCAGCGCGTGGCGATCGCGCGCGCCCTCGCGCAAGAGCGCTCGATCCTGCTCATGGACGAGCCGTTCGCCGCGCTTGACGCGATCACGCGCGACCTCCTCCATGAGGAGCTCACCCGCATCTGGAACGAGACGGGGATGACCGTCATCTTCGTCACGCACAACGTGCGCGAAGCCGCCCGACTCAGCCAGCGCGTGCTCCTCATGTCATCGCGCCCCGGACGGATCATCCGCGAATGGGACGTCGCCGATCACGACCCGTGGCCGCTCGACTCACCCTCCGTGGCCGACCTCGCCTCCCAGATAACGTCCGAGCTTCGACAGGAGATCCGCCGTCATGCCAAGTGATCAGTCGACCATCGCCCCGATCGACCTCCGTTCCGGTGCGGCCACGAACTCGGTAACCGACCTTGAGACCCTGGAGAAGGGACTCGACGCGCTCGAAACCGGAACCTTCCAGCGTCGCAGTGTGAAGGGCATCGTCGGTCGGGCCCTATCGCCCCTCATCGCGATCGCCGTCATCCTCCTCATCTGGCAGGTCATCATCTACCTCCAGTGGCAGCCCGACTACATCATCCCGTCGCCGAGACAGGTATTCGACGCCCTCGGGATGCAGGCCGAGCAGGAGATCCTCTGGTCTGCCACCGTCAACAGCATGAGGCGCGCAGCTCAGGGCTTCATCATCGCCCTAATCGTCGCGACGCCGATCGGCGTCGCCCTCGGCCTGAACCGAACCCTGCGTTCGATCTTCGGCCCGATCCTCACCGGTCTGCAGCAGCTCCCCTCGGTCGCATGGGTGCCCGCGGCGATCATCTGGTTCGGTCTCTCGGATGCCACGATCTACACGGTCGTGCTCCTCGGCGCGGTGCCGTCGATCGCGAATGGCCTGATCGCGGGCATCGATCAAGTGCCCACCATCACCCTGCGGGCCGGCCAGGTCATGGGCGCGAAGGGCCTGCCGCGGGTCTGGCACATCGTGCTGCCCGCAGCGTGGCCCGGATACCTAGCGGGGCTCGAGCAGGGCTGGGCCTTCGCCTGGCGGTCGCTCATGGCTGCCGAGCTCATCGCGGTCTCCCCGGCGCTCGGCCTCGGCCTCGGCCAGATGCTCGACATCGGCCGGCAGCTCGGCGACATGGCGCTCGTGCTTGGATCAATCTTCATGATCATGGCCGTGGGCATCCTCGTCGAGCGCGTCATCTTCACCCCGCTCCGTCAGCGGACCCTCAGGAACCGCGGGCTCATTAGGTGAAGTGAGGGCTCCCGCGGGGTTGTCCCCGCCACCGTGGACGTGGCGTGTCGCGTGCGCCATGCGGGTGGGGGAGAATGAGGCCGTGACATCGACTCCGTTCTCAGCCCATGGCGCCGTTGATCTCGGTGCCCTCGCCTCTGCCCGCCAGAATCAGCAGCGAGCCGCGGTCGCAAGGTCCAGCGCGCCCGCCGGCGTCGTCATCGACGTGACCGAGGCCTCCTTCGAGGCCGACGTCATCCACCAGTCGATGACCGTGCCGGTCGTGCTGGACCTCTGGGCTGAGTGGTGCGGCCCCTGCAAGCAGCTCTCGCCGATCCTCGAGGCTCTCGCCGCCGAATACGGCGGTCGCTGGATCCTTGCCAAGGTCGACGTGGATGCGAATCCGCAGATCTCGGCGGCATTCCAGGTGCAGTCGATCCCGGCGGTGTTCGCGGTTATCAAGGGCCAGCCGGTGCCGCTGTTCCAGGGCGCGTATCCCGAGGCGCAGATCCGCCAGATTCTCGAGCAGCTGCTCACCGTCGCTGCTGAGCAGGGGGTGTCGGGATCGCTCACTGAGGGGGAGCCGGGCGAGCCCGGTGAGCCCGCGTCGGTCGAGCCCCCGGTCGATCCGCGATTCGAGGCCGCCTTCGATGCCGTCGAGGCGGGCGACTGGGACTCAGCGGAGGCTGCTTACCGGGCCATGCTCGACTCGAGTCCGGCTGATGCCGATGCTCAGGCGGGCCTTGCCATGGTTGGCCTGTACCGCCGAGTCGAGGGTGTCGACCCGCTCCAGGCTCGCACCGCTGCCGCGGAGGCGCCCTCGGACGTGCAGGCTGCGATGGTCGCGGCAGACCTCGACGTCCTCGAGGGCAACTGGGCGTCAGCGTTCAACCGGCTCGTCGAGTGCGTTCGCGCGACATCCGGCGACGACCGGAGCGTGGCCCGGGCCCGCCTGCTGGAGTGCTTCATCATGGCCGGAGACGAACCAGCGGTGGCCCCGGCCAGGCTAGCCCTGGCAAACGCCCTCTTCTAACCCCTCATCTTGTCCGCATGCGGGGCAGGTGCCAGCCCGTGTGCGGGGCAGATGAACGAATCAGGCGTTTCGGGTGGCGATTTCGTTCGTTTCGCCCGGATTCCGGGCCGGATGGGTAGCGCCGGATGGGTAGTGCCGGATGGTGGGCTGTGGCTAGCTGGGAGTTCGGTTGAACTGCAGGTAGACCGTTGACAGCGGTGGCAGGACGATCTGCGCCGAGGCCGGCCGGTCGTCCCATACCTCCGGCACCGCCTCTACAGAACCCCCGTTGCCCACTCCGCTCCCCCCGTAACCCGCTGCGTCGGTGTTGAGGATCTCCGTCCACCGCCCGGCGAAGGGCAGGCCGATGCGATACGAGTCGCGGGGTGACGGAGACAGGTTCGAGGCAACGGCCACGCAGTTTCCGGCGTCGTCCCAGCGCAGCCAGGTGAACGCATTGGCGCTCGCGTCACCGGCGTTGATCCACTCGAATCCGCCGGGATCGTCGTCGCGCTGCCACAGGGCCGGGGTCGCCCGGTAGACGGCGTTGAGGTCGGTCAGTGCCGCCCGAACGCCGGCATGCTCGGCGAACTCGGTGAGCCACCACTCCAGGCTGGTGTCGCTGTTCCACTCGCTGGACTGCGCGAACTCCGAGCCCATGAACAGGAGCTTGCGGCCGGGGTGGCCCCACATGAAGCCGAGGTAGGCGCGCAGGTTTGCGAGTTGCTGCCAGCGGTCGCCCGGCATGCGCGCGACGAGCGAGCCCTTGCCGTGCACGACCTCGTCATGCGAGATCGGCAGGATGAACCGCTCGCTGTAGGCGTAGACCATCGAGAAGGTCATCTCGCCGTGGTGGTACTGGCGATGAATCGGCTCGCGCTCGATGTAGCCGAGCGAGTCGTGCATCCAGCCCATGTTCCACTTGAGGCCGAACCCGAGGCCGCCGGACGAGGTGGGCTGCGTCACTCCCGGCCACGCGGTCGACTCCTCGGCGATCGTCATGATGCCCGGCACCCGCCGGTAGGCGGTCGCGTTCATCTCCTGGAGAAATGCGACCGCCTCGAGGTTCTCGCGGCCTCCGAACTCATTGGGCTGCCACTCGCCGGCCTTTCGCGAGTAGTCCAGGTAGAGCATCGACGCGACGGCATCGACTCGCAGTCCGTCGACATGGAACTCCTCGAGCCAGAACACGGCGTTCGCGACGAGGAAGTTGCGAACCTCGGTGCGTCCGAAGTCGAACACGTACGTGCCCCAGTCGGGGTGCTCGCCCCGCATTGGGTCTGGATGCTCGTACAGGGGCGTGCCGTCGAAGCGGGCGAGTGCCCAGTCGTCCTTGGGGAAGTGCGCGGGAACCCAGTCGACGATGACGCCGATGCCCGCCTGGTGGAGCCTGTCGATGAGGAACCGCAGGTCGTCGGGGGAGCCGAACCGCGACGTGGGTGCGAAGTAGGAGGTCACCTGGTAGCCCCACGAGGGGCCGTACGGATGCTCGGCGACGGGCAGGAACTCGACGTGCGTGAAGCCTGCGGACCGAACGTAGTCGGTGAGTTCCTCGGCGAGCTGGCGGTACGAGAGTCCGGCCCGCCAGGAGCCGAGGTGGACCTCGTAGATGCTCATGGGCCGCCGGTGCGGATCACTCGCGGCCCGATCGGCGAGCCACGCATCGTCGCCCCACTGGTAGGCGGAGGTGAAGACGACCGAGCCGTTGGCGGGCGGGATCTCGGTGGCGAACGCGTACGGGTCGGCCTTCTCTCGCCATGCGCCATCGCGTCCGAGAATCTGGAACTTGTAGGTGGCTCCGTCGCCGACCCCGGGGATGAACAGCTCCCAGATGCCGGTCGATCCGAGGGATCGCATCGGGTGGGCGACGCTGTCCCAGTAGTTGAAGTCGCCGGCGATCCGGACGCCCTGCGCGTTGGGTGCCCACACGGCGAACGAGACTCCCGTGATCGGCCCGAACGGGGTGGGGTACTCCCGTGCGTGGGCGCCGAGCACCTTCCACAGCTCCTCGTGGCGGCCCTCGCCGATGAGGTGGAGGTCGATCTCGCCGAGGGTCGGGAGGAATCGGTAGGGGTCATCGGCCGGGACGACAGTGCCGGCGTACTCGACCTCGACCGTGTAGTGCGGGATCTCGGCGACGTCGATGACCGCGCACCAGATGCCGCGGTACTCATGGCGAAGCGGCACCCGGCCGTCTGCGGTAACGAGGGTGACGCTGTCGGCGAGTGGTCGCAGCACCCGGACGGTCACGGAGCCCTCGTGGGCGTGCGGGCCGAGGATGCCGTGGGGCTGGTGGTGGGAGCCGTCGACGATGCGGCCGAGGTCGAGCTCTGAGACGGGGGAGGGATCGCTCATCGGTGGTCCTCGCTTCGGTCTCGAATGACGCTAGTCACGGGGAAGTTCGCTGACGCTAGCCACGGGGCACGTGGATGACGTGGGCAACCTGCTCGAGCGGACGCAGTTGGACGTAGGTGGTCTGGCCCCATGTCCAGCACTGGTCGGTGACGAGGTCGTGGGCGATGAAGCGTTCGTCCCACCCGAGGCCGAGGGCCGGCATGTCCCAGAACACCTGGCCCTGCTGGGGACGGTAGGGCTCCAGGGTGCAGACGACGAGCATGAGGTCGTCTTCGTCGCGCTTGGAGAAGGCGACGAGGTTGGCGTTGTCGGTGCGGTGGAAGGTCAGGGATCGCAGATCCTGGAGCGCGGGGTGGCTGCGCCGCCACTCGTTGAGCTTGGTGAGGAGCGGAGCGAGCGTGTAGCCGCTCGCCTGGGCCCCTGCCCAGTTGCGCGGGCGGTACTGGAACTTCTCGGTGTCGAGGTACTCCTCGCTACCCGGCCGCAGCGACACGTGCTCGTAGAGCTCGAAGCCGCTGTAGATCCCGTAGGTCGGTGAGAGGGTCGCGGCGAGGACGGCGCGGATCGCGAACGCAGCAGGGCCCCCGTACTGGAGGTACTCGGGGAGGATGTCGGGCGTGCTCGTGAACAGGTTGGGGCGCATTGACGCGGCCGCGGGCCCGGCGAGCTCGCGGCTGTAGGCCTCGAGGTCGTCCTTTGAGTTTCGCCACGTGAAGTAGGTGTAGCTCTGCTGGAAGCCGACCTCAGCGAGCGCCCGCATCATCGTCGGGCGGGTGAAGGCCTCGGCGAGGAAGAGCACGTCAGGGTCCGTGGCGTTGATCGCTGAGAAAAGCCGATCCCAGACCCAGATGGGCTTCGTGTGCGGGTTGTCGACCCGGAAGATCCGGACCCCGTGCGAGACCCAGAACCGCACGACGCGCTCGACCTCGGCGTACAGGCCCTCGGGGTCGTTGTCGAAGTTAAGGGGGTAGATGTCCTGGTACTTCTTCGGCGGGTTCTCGGCGTACGCGATCGTGCCGTCGGCTCGGGTGGTGAACCACTCGGGGTGCTGGGCCACCCAGGGATGATCGGGAGCAGCCTGGAGTGCGAGGTCGAGGGCGATCTCCATACCGTGCCCGTTGATCGCGGCGACGAAGCGGTCGAAGTCGGCGATCGTCCCGAGATCGGGATGGACGGCGTCGTGGCCGCCGTCGCTGGATCCGATCGCCCACGGCGATCCCGGATCCCCGGGCCGCGGAGAGAGGGTCCCGTTCGGCCCCTTTCGGTTGATGGTCCCGATGGGGTGGACGGGCGGGACGTAGACGACGTCGAAGCCCATCGCGGCGATGGCGGCGAGCCTTGGGGTGGCGGTGGCGAAGGTGCCGGAGCGCGGCGGATCGAGGCAGGCGCCCTCGCTGCGGGGGAAGAACTCGTACCACGAGCCGACGAGTGCTCGGCGGCGCTCGACGCGCAGGGGCCAGGGCCCGCTCACGGTGACGCCCTCGCGGATCGGATACGTGCCGAGCACCGAGCCGATGCGCGGATCGGTGCTCGCGGAGAATCGCACCGGTATGGGCAGCGTGCGCGTGCGCAGGGTTCGGGCGGCAGCGAGGAGCAGTTCGCGCGATGCCGGCGGGGTCGGCATGCCGCCGGCTGCCGCGGCGAGTTCGAGGAGGAGGGCACCCTCCTCGAACTCGAGCTCGACGTCGATGCCGGCCGGGATCTTGATGGCCGCGCGATGCTCCCAGGTTCCCCATGGATCCGACCATGCCTCGATGTCGAAGGTCCAGTCGCCCAGGGCGTCGGGCCGGACGGTTGCGGTCCAGTCGTCGAGCCCGTCGCCGGCGGGGGTCATGCGCAGGCGTTCGTGCTCGGTTCCGTCGGGCCGCCGCAGGATGAGGTGGACGCCGAGTGCATCGTGGCCCTCGCGAAAGCACGTGGCCCGGACGGGGATCGCCTCGCCGACCGCGGCGGCGGCCGGCCGGCGCCCGCCGAGCACCGACGGCTCGACGTCGGTGATGGGGAACCTGCCGATGAGCAAGGTGGGCATCTTGTTCGTCATGGTCGGCATGGTCGGCATCGTGTCAGTCATGGTGGGGCAACATTACGGCCGCGGCGTGGGTCAGGGCAGGTCAACGGGACGTTTGAGCAAGAAGTTGCAGGATTGCGCAAGAATCGGGCAGAGAAGTCCCGGCCACGGGCCGATCTGCCCATGCAAGCGTTATCAGGCAGGCTAGGGTTCTCAGGTGAGAGCGATCCGACGGTTCACCGTCCGTACTGTCCTTCCCGCGCCGCTGGCTCCGCTCGAGGAGCTCGCGACGAACCTGCGCTGGTCCTGGCACCCCGAGACCCGCGACCTGTTCGCGGCGATCGATGCCGGCCTGTGGGCCGCATCCGGCGAGGACCCTGTCCGCATGCTCGGCGAGGTCACGGCCGAGCGGCTCGCCGAGCTCGCGGGCGATGAGGGGTTCGTCAGCTGGGTGGGCCGCAGCCGCGATGACCTCCACGCCTATCTCTCGTCCGATCGCTGGTACCAGACCCTCGGTCCGGACGCCCCCGCCGCCATCGCGTACTTCTCACCGGAGTTCGGGATCACCGGCGCCCTGCCCCAGTACTCCGGCGGCCTGGGCATTCTCGCGGGAGACCACCTGAAGACCGCGAGCGACCTCGGCGTCCGGATCATCGGCATAGGCCTGTTCTACCGCGCCGGCTATTTCAGGCAGTCCCTCTCGCGCGACGGCTGGCAGCTCGAGCACTACCCGGTCTGCGACCCCGACGGCAGCCCGGTGGCGCTGCTCCGCGAGGCCGACGGCACGCCGGCCAAGATATCGCTCGGCATCCCCGGCGGGCGCCGGATCACCGCTCGGATCTGGGTGGCCCAGGTCGGACGGGTTCCGCTGCTCCTCCTCGACTCCGACGTAGAGGAGAACGCGGCCGCCGAGCGCGATGTCACCGACCGCCTATACGGCGGCGGAGGCGAACACCGCCTGCAGCAGGAGATGCTCCTCGGCATCGGCGGCGTGCGGGCCATCCGGGCCTTCTCCCGCATCACCGGGGCACCAGCCCCCGAGGTCTTCCACATGAACGAGGGCCACGCGGGGTTCCTCGGCATCGAGCGGATCCGAGAGCTCGTGCAGGGCGACGTGCAGCTCGACTTCCACCAGGCCCTCGAGGCGTGCCGCGCCGGCACCGTCTTCACCACGCACACCCCGGTTCCCGCCGGCATCGACCGGTTCCCCCGCGAGCTGATCGAGCAGTACTTCGGCGGCGAGAACGCCGAGGTCGGCGTCCCGGTGGAGCGCATCCTGGAGCTCGGCGGCGAGTCCTTCGCGGGCGGTGACCCGAATGTCTTCAACATGGCGCTTCAGGGACTGCGCCTTGCCCAGCGCGCCAACGGCGTGAGCCTGCTCCACGGCGAGGTCTCCCGCGGCATGTTTGCCGGCCTGTGGCCCGGCTTCGACCCTGACGACGTCCCGATCACGGCCATCACGAATGGCGTGCACGCCCCGACCTGGGTGGCAAGGGAGATCCGCGACCTGGCTGGCGCCGAGTTCGGCGTCGAGCCCATCAACGGGGCCGAGGGCTGGGAGGCGATCGCGAACACTCCCGACGATCGACTGTGGTCGGTCAAGCGGCAACTGCGCGAGCAGCTCATCACGATGACCCGGCGACGCCTGCGCGACTCGTGGCTCGCCCGCGGGGCGACCGAGCCGGAGCTCGGCTGGATCAACTCCGTGCTCGACCCCGACATCCTCACCATCGGCTTCGCCCGTCGTGTGCCGTCCTACAAGCGACTGACGCTCATGCTCCGCGACAAGGATCGCCTGCGTGCGCTCCTCCTCGATCCGGAGCGCCCAATCCAGCTCGTCGTTGCGGGCAAGTCGCATCCGGCGGACGACGGCGGCAAGCGTCTCATCCAGGAGCTCGTCGAGTTCGCCGACGGGGCCGACGTCCGCCATCGCATCGTCTTCCTGCCCAACTACGACATGACGATGGCGACGCTCCTGTACCCGGGGTGCGACGTCTGGCTCAACAACCCGATCCGGCCCCTCGAGGCCAGCGGCACCTCCGGCATGAAGGCCGCGCTCAATGGCGCGCTCAACCTCTCGATCCTCGACGGGTGGTGGGACGAGTGGTTCGACGGCGAGAACGGCTGGGCCATCCCGACCGCCGACGGCGTGGAAGACGCAGATCGCCGCGATGACATCGAGGCCGATGCGCTCTACGGGCTCATCGAGAACTCAGTCGCCGCCACCTTCTACGACGTCGACGATGCGCGGCTGCCACGTCGCTGGATCGAGATGGTCCGCCACACGCTGCGGACCCTGGGCCCGAAGGTGCTCTCGACCCGGATGGTGCGCGAGTACGTCCTGCGGCTCTACCTGCCGGCGGGGTCGTCATCGCGCGAGATGAACGTGTCGGGCTTCGCCCTTGCTCGCGAGATGTGCGCCTGGAAGCAGCGCGAGCGGTCGCAATGGCCACTCCTGAGGGTCGATCATGTCGAGGCCGATGGCGTCGGCGACTCGGTGAGCCTCGGCACCCCGATCACCGTGCGCGCATTCGTGTCGCTGGGCGAGCTTTCCCCCGATGACGTGCTCGTCCAGGCCGTGTACGGCCGCGTCGACGCCGACGACCGGTTCATTGCGCCGCAGCACGCGGCGATGGAGCCGGCCGAGTCCTTCGAGCCGGGCGGGTGGCAGTACCGGCTCACCTTGCCGCTGGAGCAGAACGGTCCGTTCGGCTACACGGTCCGGATCCTTCCGCATCATGCCGGGCTCGCGACTGCGGGGGAACTCGGCCTCCAGGTGCTGCCGACGGTGAGTATCGGGGGCTAGGCGGACACGCGTAGGACGACGAGACTGTGCGGCGCCATGGTGATGGTGGTGCCGGCCGGCTCGTCGTGCGATGACTCGGCCGTGCCGCCGGTCATCGTGTCGATGACCCGACGGTACGAGCGGGCGTACGGCCCATCGGGGAGGACGAAGCCCTGCTCCTGCTCGCCGGCGTGGAAGATGACGAGGAACGAGTCGTCGCGGACGTGCGTGCCATCGGCGGTCAACGCGTGCAGTTCGCCGGAGACGTACATTCCGAGCGTTCGCGCGCGATCGTCGTTCCATGCATCGGCGCTGAGTTCGAGGCCATCGGGCCCGATCCAGGCGAGGTCCTTCGGGCCGCCCTCGTGCATCGGCCGGCCGTCGAAGAAGTAGCGCTGGCGGAAGGCCCGGTGTTCGCGGCGCAGGCGCAGCACGCCCCTCGTGAAGTCCAGCAGGCTCCGCTGGCCGGGCTCAAGGTTCCAGTCGATCCAGGAGATCCCGTTGTCCTGGCAGTAGGCGTTGTTGTTGCCCATCTGGGTGCGCCCGATCTCGTCGCCTGCCGCGATCATCGGCACCCCGGTTGATAATGCGAGCGTCGCGAGGAGATTGCGGATCTGCCGACCCCGGACGTCGTTGATGGCCGGGTCGTCGGTCTCGCCCTCGACTCCGTAATTACGCGAGCGATTGTCGTCGGTCCCGTCGCGATTCCCCTCGAGGTTCGACTCGTTGTGCTTGTGCTCATAGGAGACGAGGTCGTGCATGGTGAAGCCGTCGTGGGCAGTGATGAAGTTGATCGACGCATAGGGCCGGCGGCCCTCTGACGCGTAGAGGTCGGCCGAGCCGGTCAGGCGCCAGCCGAGCTCCTCGATGCCGGTCGATCCCCGCCAGAAATCACGCAGGCAGTCGCGGTACTTGCCGTTCCACTCCGTCCACAGGGGCGGGAACTCGCCGACCTGGTAGCCGCCGGGGCCGACGTCCCAAGGCTCCGCGATGAGCTTGACGCGACGAAGGATCGGATCCTGCTGGATGGTCGTCATGAAGCTGCCGAGCATGTCGACGTCGTGGAAGGACCGGGCAAGGGCCGAGGCGAGGTCGAAGCGGAAGCCGTCGACGTGCATCTCGGTGACCCAGTAGCGAAGGGAGTCCATGACGAGCTGCAGCACATGCGGCTTGGAGACATCGAGCGTGTTGCCGCAGCCGGTGTAGTCGGTGTAGAAGCGGGCATCGGGCTGGAGCCGGTAGTAGTCGTCATTGTCGATGCCGCGGAATGACAGGGTCGGGCCGAACTGATTGCCCTCCGCGGTGTGGTTGTAGACGACGTCGAGGATGACCTCCAGCCCCGCGGAATGCAGGTCCTTCACCATGTTCTTGAACTCTTGGACCTGCTCACCGCGCGTACCTGAGGAGGAGTAGCCCGCATGCGGCGCAAAGAACCCGATGGAGTTGTAGCCCCAGTAGTTCGACAGGCCCAGTTCCAGCAGGTGGATCTCGTCGACGAAGTGGTGGGTGGGCATGAGCTCGATGGCGGTCACCCCGAGGGAGCGCAGATGCTCGATGACACACGGGTGCGCGATGCCCGCGTACGTTCCGCGCTGATGGGCAGGCACGTCAGGGTGCAGTTGCGTGAGGCCCTTTACATGGGCCTCGTAGATGACGGTGTCGCCCCAGGGGGTGCGCGGGTGGGCATCGCCCTTCCAGTCGAACTCGTAGTCGACCACGATGCTGCGCGGCACGAATGGCGCCGAGTCGTCGCCGTTCATGGCGAGGTCGTTGCTGCCCGCGTGGTCGAAGACCGCGGGATCAAGCCGGAATTCGCCCTCGATTGCCCGGGCGTACGGGTCGATGAGGAGTTTCGACGGGTTCCATCGCTGGCCGGTCTCGGGGTGCCAGGGTCCGTGAACTCGAAAGCCGTACCGGGTGCCGGGGGGAAGGTCGTCGATGTGGGCGTGGAAGACGTTGAACACGCGCTCGGTGATGGGGATGCGGCGCTCACTGCCGTCGTCGTCGAAGACGCACAGGTCGACCGACTCTGCCCCCTCGGCCCACAGTGCGACATTGGCCCCGCCCCGGCCGTCAGGCGTGACGCCCAGGGGATCCCAACTCGAATGCCGGGCCGGGGCGCCTGTTTGGGCCAGGGCTCGGTGTCGCGTCGCCATTATGCAGACGGTACAGGTGGCCACCGGACTCGAGCGCTGGTGCACGCTGCGATCATGGCCAAGAGGTGGGCGCTAGGCTCGCGCATCCGATGACCGAAGGGGTTCGCATGGCCGATTTCGTTTCGATGGACGTCGCAGAGCGGGTGGCCACGATCACCTTGAACCGTCCGAAGATGAACGCCCTGTCCTTGCAGATGCAGCGTGAGATCCGCGATGCGGCCAACGAGGCGTCGTCCATGGCCGAGGTCGGGGCAGTCGTCCTGTACGGCGGGCCAAAGGTGTTCGCCGCCGGTGCCGACGTCAAGGAGATGGCCGACATGTCCTTCCAGGACATGGCCCGGCACTCGCGGGGACTGCAGGCCTCATTCGCTGCCGTTGCCTCGATTCCCAAGCCCACGATCGCCGCCATCACCGGCTACGCGCTCGGCGGGGGCTGCGAGCTCGCACTGTGCTGCGACCTGCGCGTCGCCGCTGACAACGCCCGTCTTGGCCAGCCCGAGATCCTCCTCGGGATCATTCCCGGCGCGGGCGGCACGCAACGCCTCTCCCGGCTCATCGGGCCCTCTCGGGCGAAGGACCTCATCTTCAGCGGCCGGTTCATCGATGCGCCGGAGGCACTCGCGATCGGCCTCGTCGACCGGGTCGTCGCCCCGGAGGAGGTTTACTCCGATGCGCACGCGTGGGCGGCTGAGCTCGCAAGAGGGCCGGCCCTGGCCCTCGCCGCAGCCAAGGGCGCCATCGACTCCGGGCTCGAGACCGACCTCGCCACCGGCCTGGAGATCGAGCGTCAGGCGTTCGCGAGCATGTTCGCGACCGAGGATCAGAAGATCGGGATGGCGTCGTTCATCGAGCACGGCCCCGGCAAGGCTGAGTTCACTGGCCGCTAGGTGGCTGCAGGCCGGTTGCCGGCGTGCGTTGCCATCGCGAGCTGCCCGGCGAGGATCAAAGGGGCATCGACCATCGCGGGGCCGTACCAGGTGAGCGAACGACCATCGACGAGCGCGCAGGGAAGCGGGTCGAACGACTCCGGCCCGTCGCCTGAGCTGAAGGCATAGGGCTCGTCGGGAAGCACGGCGAGGTCATGCGGGGGCAGGTCCTCGAGGCGGATGCGCGGATACCGCTCGGGGGAGTCGGCGAGGACGTTGTCGATCCCGAGGCGGCGCAGGACATCGCCGGCGTAGGTGTCGCTGCCGACGTGCATCCAGGGCCGCCGCCAGATGGTGATGACGGCCCGACGACGCTTGGCGGCCGGAGTCTGCGGAACGCCGTCCCACCGTGAGCGAGCATCATCGAGCCATGAGCAGGAGGGCGCCTCGATGGCCGTGAGCAGTCGAGCCATGGAATGAAGGGCCTGCTCGACGGTGCGGATATCGGTGACCCAGACCTGCCGACCCGCCGAGCGCAGGGCATCGATGTCGTCGGGCCGATTCTCCTCGGCGTTCGCGATGATGAGGTCGGGGGCGAGGCGCGTGATCGCGTCGATGTCAGGATTCTTCGTTCCCCCGATGCGAACGGCGTCGAGGTCAACCGGATGGCTGCACCAGTCGGTCACGCCCGCGAGAGTGCCGGGTGCGCTCGCGGCGAGGGCCTCGGTGAGCGACGGGACCAGGCTCACGATCCTGCGTGGTGCCGCGTCGAGCCGGACGACGGCTCCCGTATCGTCTCGGTGGATCGCCATGCGGCCAGAATGTCACAGGCCGTCGCAGCCGCGACATCGGCGAGCACGGTACATGCGAGCACGACAGACACGAAGGGGCAACATGTTCGACGAGGTAGTGCTGTTCGACGTCCGCGATTCGATCGCGCGCATCACGCTCAACAGGCCCGACAGGTCGAACTCATTCGATCTCGATGCGGCGCGCGAGTTCTGCGCGGTCGTCGAGCGCACGGCGGCCAGCCAGGCGCGGGCCGTGCTCCTCACCGGCAACGGGCCACGGTTCTGCGCCGGCGGGGATGTGGCGTCGATGGTCGTGGCCGACGACAGGGCCGCCTACCTGCGCGAGTTGGCCAGGACCCTGGAGGCGGGACTTCGTGCCATGTCGGAACTGCCGATCCCGGTCATCGCGGCCGTCCAGGGGGCGGTTGCCGGGGCTGGTCTTGCCGTGGTGCTCAATGCCGATGTCGTCGTCGCCTCGCGCTCGACGAAATTCCTGACCGCGTACGCCGGCATCGGGCTCACGCCCGACTGCGGCGTCTCGTACCTCCTCCCCAGGGCGGTTGGGCAGCAAAGGGCACTTGAACTCGCGCTGACCGGCCGAGTGCTCTCCGCTGATGAGGCTCTCGAGTGGGGCCTCATCGCCCAGGTGGTCGAAGCGGATGATCTCGCCACCGTCGCAGACGAGCTTGTGGCTCGCGTCGCATCGGGGGCCGTTGCAGCGCTCGGTGATGCCAAGCGACTCATTCGGTCATCCTTTGAGATGCCTCGAGTGCAGAGCGCTGCGGCCGAGGTTGACTCCATCGCGCGTGCGGTGACCAGGGATGAGGCGATCTCGCTCATCGAGGCCTTCACCAAGCGCGGATGACGGCAAACCCGCTGCGTGATCGTTGAACTGCGGGTAGCCTCCCCCCACCGCCCTTTGGCCCAGATGATCGGAGATCTCCCATGACACTGCAGGACAGGATCGACCCCGAGGTTCGTGTTCCCCTTGACGGACTGCTCGGCGCCTTCCCCGGAGGCTTCAATGCCATTCCTGACATCGTCGCTCGGCGTGAGCTTGTCATCGCGATCCTGGCCGCTGGCGCGGAGGGCATCCCGCCGAATGACAGGGTGTCCTCGCAAGATCACGTGGCTCCGGGTCGTGACGGCCACCCGGAGGTGGGCGTGCGCGTGTACCGCCCTGTTGGCTCCTCGGGCACCCTCCCGGGAATCTTCTACATCCATGGTGGCGGCATGGTCCTCGGCAGCATCGAGATGGACGACGCCTCCGCAACGATGCTCTGCGAGATGACCGGTTGCGTCGTCGTGTCGGTCGAGTACCGCCTCGCGCCGGAGAACCCGTTCCCTGCCGCCCCGGAGGACTGCTACACCGGACTGGTGTGGATGGCGCGGAATGCCGCGGAGATCGGTGTCGATCCCGAGCGCATCGCCCTGTTCGGCCAGAGTGCTGGTGGCGGGTTGGTGCTCGCAGTGGCGCTCATGTCGCGTGATCGCGGCTTCCCGTCGATCCGGATGCAGATGCCGATCTACCCGATGATCGATGACCGTAACGTGACGCCGTCGAGCCATGAAGTGACCGATATCGGCATCTGGGACCGCGCCGGCAACCTCGAGGCCTGGGGCATGTACCTCGGCGACGCCTACGGCACCGAGCACGTTTCCCACTACGCCGCTCCGGCCCGGGCGACGGATCTCTCGGGGCTCCCGCCGACCTTCATCGATGTTGGCGACCTCGATCTGTTCCGCGATGAGGACATCGACTTCGCGGCGCGCCTCATGCGGGCGGGTGTTCCCACTGAGTTCCACGTGAACCCGGGTGCCTACCACGCGGCCGAGGTCTTCGCGCCGACAGCGGCCCTGTCTCAGCGGATCTGGGCGATGCGGGTCGATGCCCTTCGGCGTGCGCTCTTCGGGTAGCGCGCACGCTGGGAGCGGGACCTCGTGGCAAGTAGTTGGAATGCCGGACAAGGCCCCGCTCCCCGTCATATGGTGGGGCACTGTTTCTTGAGTCGGTCTAGAGTTAGGCTGTCTTTGGGGACGCATCCCGCCAATTTCGAGTATGAGGAGTTTCCATGGGTCTTCTGGACGGCAAGGTCGCGACCATCACCGCGAGCACCCGGAGTATCGGTCGCGGCATCGCCGAGGCTTTCCACAACGAGGGCGCAACGGTTGTCCTCAGCGGTCGCAACGAGGAGAAGGGCCTTAAGGCCATCGAGGAGATGGGCGGCGGCGATCGACTGCACTTCATCGCGTGCGATGCCTCGAAGCAGGCGCAGGTCGAAGCGCTCGTCGACAGCACGGTCGCCAAGTGCGGCCGCATTGACATCATCGTCCCGAACGCCGGCGGTGTCGCGAACACCGCTCCGGTCGCGATGATGAGCGACGAGGAGTGGCAGTACGAGCTCGACTTCAACCTCAACCAGACTTTCTGGATGACCCGTCGGGCCCTGAAGTACATGCTGCCGCAGCAGTCCGGCCGCATCATCGGCATGTCGTCGATGTACGGAAAGATCTCCACCATGGCCGTGCCCGGCTACATCGCCAATAAGCACGCGATCATCGGGCTCATGAAGGCGGTGGCCAAGGAGGTCGGCACCCAGGGAATCACCGCGAACGCGCTGTGCCCGGGCTTCGTCCCGACGGACATGTTCTACGAGACCGGTCCCGCGACCGTCGAGGCGATGGGCCTTCCGAACCTCGATGCCCTCGCACAGATCATGTTCAGCGTCACGGCAATCCAGCGACCGAACACCGAGGCTGAGGTAGCGGCTGCCGCAGTCCTCCTGGCATCGGATCTCGGCGCGGGCATCACCGGCACCACGATCAACGTCGATGGCGGCGCGTCGCCGTACTAGGCATCGCGCGGCTAGGCCTCGCGCGGCTAGGCCTCGCGCGGCTAGGCATCGCGCGAAAGTGGGCGCGCTGCCGCAATAACTGAATATCCACCGTTTCGAAAGGATTGATGCGTGTCTCGTCTGGGCAACCTCGACCAGTGGTTCACCGACAAGACCGCGATCGTCACCGGCGGCGCTGGGGGCATGGGGCGTTCGATCGCCCTCGCCTTCAGCGCCGCCGGTGCTCGTGTCGTGGTCGCCGACTTCAATGCCGACGGCGGGCAGGAGACGGTATCGCTCGTGCGGGAGCAGGGCGGCGAGGCGGTCTTCGCACGAACCGACGTATCGAAGTCGGATGACGTTGCGGCGATGGTGCAGTCCGCAGTCTCGAACTTCGGCGGGCTGAACTTCGCGGTCAATGCGGCCGCGATCGAATTCGAGACCGTGAACCTCGCAGACCTGCCGGACGAGGACTTCGACCGGATGATCGCCGTGAACCTGCGCTCCATCTTCCTGTGCATGAAGCATGAGATCAACGCGATGCTCCCCGATGGCGGCGCCATCGTGAACATCGCCTCGACGAACTCCTACCGGCCGCAGCCCCACCAGTCGGCCTACACCGCCAGCAAATTCGGTGTCCTGGGCATCACCAAGTCAGCGGCTATCGACTATGCGCCGCTGGGGGTCCGCATCAATGCGATCTGCCCGGGCGCGATCGAGACCCCGATGCTGCTCGGCGCCATCAAGGCGCGCGGCCGAGACAAGCAGGAGGTCGCGGGCCGGCTGAGCCTCATCGGGCGCTTCGGCCAACCGGACGAGATCGCGTCCGCCGCCCTGTGGCTGTGCTCCGAGGCATCGTCCTTCACCATCGGCCACGCGCTCGCGGTCGATGGCGGTTATCTGGCCCGCTAGCGATCCTCCTGCGACTACTTCGCGTAGTCGTAGAAGCCGCGTCCGGACTTGCGGCCGAGGAGGCCCGCCTCGACGTGGCGCTTGAGTAGGGCCGGCGGCGCGAACGCCGACTCGAGGTGCTCGGCATACAGGCTCTGCGAGACGAGGAGCATCGTGTCGAGCCCGATCATGTCGCAGAGGGTCAGGGGTCCCATGGGCATCCCGCATCCTGCCATCATGCCGGTGTCGATGTCCTCCTTGGTGGCCACGTTGTTCTCCAGCGACCTGATGGCGGATAGCAGGTAGGGGACGAGGATCGCGTTCACCACGAAGCCGGAGCGGTCCGCTGCCCGAATCACCTTCTTGCCGAGGACATCCGCGCAGAACTCGTGGGCGGCGTCGGCGACAGCGGGGTCGGTCACGAGGCAGGCGACCACTTCGACGAGCGGCATGACCGGTACCGGGTTGAAGAAGTGCAGGCCGAGCACCCGGCCGGGGTGGGCACTGGCCGCAGCGATCTGTGCGACGGGAATGGACGAGGTGTTCGTTGCGATGATCGCGTCGACGGCGAGGATTCCGTCGAGGTCACCGATGAGGGCAACCTTGTCCTCGAGGGTCTCCCGGATGGCCTCGATGACGATCTCCCGGTCGGCGAGCGCCGCGCGGTCGGTCGTGAAGGCGATGCGCCCGATGATGGCGTCCGCGGGTTCGTTGAGGCGCCCGGCCGTCTCGGCCTTCGCGAGCGATGCGGCCATCCTGCCCCTCGCTCGGTCGAGGATCTCGTCGCTGAAGTCGACGACGACGACATCGCAGCCGCCCTTCGCCCCGACCTCGGCGATTCCGGCGCCCATGACGCCGCACCCGACGACTCCAAATCGATTCATTGCTCGTTCGCTCCCTGTGTGATGAGGACTGGCCGGCGGGCGTGCCCGCCGGGGGATTCGGCAGCTGCTAGAAATCGCCTGCGTTCGCCCGGAGGCTGCGCAGGACGCCACGCAATTGGTCGACCTGGTTGTCGGTGATGCCGAGGTTCTCGAAGACCTGCGCATTGAGGGCGATCGTCGCGGTCGCCGATTGGCTTCGGCCTGGCTCGGTGATGGACGCGAGCACGGCACGGCGGTCGGTGGGATGGGGGAGTCGGGCAACGAAGCCCTGAGCCTCAAGACGGTCAACAGCGCTCGTCACGCTCGTCGGATGGACCTGCAGGAGGCTGCCCATTCGGGTCATCGGCAGCGCACCGTTGCGCGAGAAGCCGAGGAGCATGAGGATCTCGTACCGGGCGAAGGTGAGATTGAGCGGCCGAAGGACGACATCGATGCGCTGCATGAGAATCTGCTGGGCACGCACGAGCGAGGTAACGGCGGCCATGCCGTCCGCGGCATCGGTCCAGCCGTGCTTCACCCATAGCCGGTGGGCCTCACCGATCGGATCGGTGTCGAGCATCTTCCCGATGGTCATGGCATCCCCTCGTCCGGCACGTCGCCAGGTTTGTCGCAGTGCCGACCCCCGTGGACCTCAGATACTAGGGCGTGCAAGCAGGTGAGCGTCAGCCGGAGGCTACTTGACGAGGTGCTCGGCGAGCGCCGCGGCCGAGGCCCGGAACCGCATCGGGCCGAGGGTGCGGTAGCTCGGGTCCAACTCGAGCCTGGCCCGTGAGATGACCTCGAGGAGGGTGATGAGGCCGAGGCCGGCGACCGCGCTGTCGATCCGGTCCTTGGCGGGGTTCATGACCATGAAGGACTTGGCTGCCCGCTTGCTCAAGTCGTCCCTCGTCTTCTTTCGCAGGGCCTCGCCGGTGCTCGTCGCTCCGATCGAGGTGACGAAGTAGACGATGGCGACTCGCTCGCGATCGTCGATCCAGCTGAGGATGTCGTCGATGAAGTCGATGAGGTCGTCGGGGTGCGTCAGGTCAGGGAGGAGCCCGCCGACGAGCCTTGACCACTCGTCTGCGAAGTCGGCGATGATCTCGTCGAGGATCTCATCCTTCGAGGCGAAGTGGTAATAGAAGGCGGCCGGGGTCATGCCCGCCTGGGCAGCGATGTCGGAGACGGCGATCTGATCCGGCGGCTGGACCGCGAGCAGATCGATGGCGGCGGTGAGGATCTCGTGGCGTCGCGAGGGACGGTTTGCGGGCCGCGCTGACCGAGGGGATGGCATGGTGTGGCGAGTCTGCCATACGCAGGCTGGGTCTTCGGGTTCATAATGACAACGTGACGAGAGCCCCTGCCCCGATAAGCCCTGGTGGCGCCGGCAGTGCGGGCAGCAACGGCAGGGGCGATACGGCAGCCGAGACGCCCGTGCATCAGGATCCGGATGCGCCGGGCCGTCCTGCACACCGCCCGTCGCGCCGCGCCGAGATCGTCCGCGGAGCCACGACCGCCTTCTCGCGGCTCACCTATGCGGAGGCGACCGTCGAAGAGGTGGCCGTCGAATGCGGTGTCGCGCCGACCGCCGTCTACTACCACTTTGGCGGCAAGGAGGAGCTGTTCGACCAGGCCTTCGCCTCGTGCCTGGAGGGCTTCAGCGCCTCGATCGACCACATTCGCGGCAATGCCGAGACGCTCAACGAGCAGGTACTGCGAGAGGTCATCTACGCGGGATGGGCCTGGTGGCGAACCCACCCGGTGGAGGCCCGGTTCCTCACGCTGCATCTGGGTGGCGCGACACCGCAGTCGCGCAGGACCTACGAGGCCTGGCAGGAGCGTCACGCCCAGCGGGCCTTCGACTACCTCGCCGAGAGTGAGCGGCCGCCCCGCAGTTCACGCAAGGCACGGGAGCAGTACGCGTCGAAGCTCATGGCCTTCAACTTCCTCAACCAGTTGCTCACGACCGCCCAGACCACGTGGATCGACGGCCCGCTGAGCCGGCTGCCGGTGGCGCGGCTCGAGGTCGCGCTCGCCGACATCCTCGTGCCGGTCATGATGGGAACTGAACAGCCCGCTCCTTCTTGAGCTCCCAGCGGGCGATGGAGCGCAGGTGCACCTCGTCGGGGCCGTCGAAGATCCGAAGACCTCGGTGCCAGCCGTACATGCGTGCGAGCGGTACGTCATCGCTCACGCCCATCCCGCCGTAGACCTGGATTGCCCGGTCGATGACCGCGCACGCCATCCGTGGGGCGATGACCTTGATCGCGGCAATCTCCATGCGGGCAGTCTTGGCGTCACTTTGATCGATCATCCACGCGGCCTTGAGGGTGAGGAGGCGTGCCTGCTCGATCTCTATGCGGGACTCTGCGATATCGCGCTGAATGGTGCCCTGGTCGGAGAGCGGCCCACCGAACGCGACGCGGCTCTTGGCTCGGTCGACCATCATCGCCAGGGCTCGCTCGGCGGCACCGATGGCGCGCATGCAGTGGTGGATGCGGCCGGGGCCAAGGCGAGCCTGCGCGATCATGAATCCGTCGCCGGCCTCCCCGAGAAGATTCGAGACTGGAACACGGACGTCCTTGAAGAGGATCTCTGCGTGACCGTGCTGGTCATAGTGGCCGAGGACGGGAAGCGATCGCTCGATCGTGACGCCGGGGGTGTTCCGTGGGACGAGGACCATCGACTGCCTGCGGTGTGCCGGGCCGTCGGGATCGGTCTTGCCCATGACGATGAAGATCTCGCAGCGGGGATCCATGGCGCCGCTCGCCCACCACTTGAGACCATTGATGACCCACTCATCGCCGTCACGCTCGATCGAGCAGGTGATATTCGTGGCATCGCTGCTCGCGACCGCGGGCTCGGTCATGACAAACGCCGACCGCATCGTGCCGTCGAGGAGCGGGGCGAGCCAGGTGGCCTTCTGCTCGGGCGTTCCGAACAGGTGCAGGGTCTCCATGTTGCCCGTATCGGGGGCCTGGCAGTTGATGGCCTCGGGGAGGATGTCCATGCTCCAGCCCGAGATCTCGGCCAGCGAGGCGTACTCGGTGTTCGTGAGTCCGCTCTCAGCGGGCAGGAACAGGTTCCACAGGCCTCGGGCGCGAGCCTCGACCTTGAGCTCCTCGACGATGGGGGGAAGGGTGGAGTCATCGGGCCCGACGGCCGTTCGGTAGCGGTCGTACTCCTTCTCCGACGGCAGCACGCGAGTGTTGAGGAAGTCCCACATGTTCTCTGAGAGTTCCTGGGCCCTTGGGCTCAGCTGGAAGTCCATCGTTGCTCCGATTCCGGGTCGAGGTTGTGCGCCTGACTTGGGCGATCCTAGTCAGGAGTTGGGGTTACTTGACTCCTTCTCCACTAACGAGCAGTATCCTGCGTGCGAGGCGCGCTCGCACGTCAGGCGGGCCGGCAACTGAGGTAATCGTGCATGCGAATCATCGGGCCTGAGCCCCTAACCGTGAGGACCAAGGTGTCGTCCCTGCCGCTTGGACCGATTGCCGATCGAGCAGCGGAGCAGCCTTCCGCGGTCGCACTCGTCGACGATCTCGCCGTTCGAACGTGGTCGCAGGTCGAGGCTGAGCTCCGCAGCGCATCGGCGGCAATGCTTTCCGTTGCCCCGGATCCAGACTCGCGCTGGGGGGTCCTCGGAGACAATGCCGCCCCCACTCTCCTCGCGCATGCTGCGGGCCTTCTCGCTGGCGTGGGCACGGTTGCGATCTCGCGCCAGCTGACCCTCAGGGAACTCGCGGACCAGGTCGAGGACGCTGGCATCGTGGGACTCGTCACCGGCCCCGGGGGCGCCGCGGTCGCGATCGAGGCGCTCGATGCCGGGCTCGTCGACGCGGTGGTCGTGCACTCATGCGATGTCCCGACCGGTGCGCCCGGAGGAGCCGTGTCGTGGGATGCGTGGATCGCAGCGGCGCCGAAGGCCGAAGACTTCCCCGTACGCCCGCCTAGGCCGGTCATGGTCTACACCTCGGGCACGACGGGCCGGGCACGCGGAACCGAGACCCGGTGGGTGCTGGCACCCGTCGAGACGAGCGGTGACTACCTGCGGGTCCTGCGCGAGCGCGCGCAGTTCCCCGCCGGTCCCCACATCGTCGTTGGGCCGCTGCAGCACAACGGGCCGCTGGCTGCCGTCCGGCACCTCCTCCTCGGCGAGGCGGTCATCGTCATGGGCCGGTTCGATGCGGCGCGCACCCTCGCGCTCATCGAGGAGTACGAAGTCCGCTCCTCGGTGATGGTCCCGACGCATTTTCAGCGGATGCTCGCGCTCGACCCTCAGGTGCGGGCACGCTACGACCTCGGCTCCGTCACGATGATCGCCCACACCGGCTCGGCCTGCCCGCCCGACGTCAAGCGCGGGATGATCGACTGGTTCGGCCCGGTGTTCACCGAGTCCTACGGCGGCAGCGAGTCCGGGACCCTCTGCCGCATCAACTCGACGCAGTGGCTTGCCCACCCCGGATCGGTCGGCAGGGTCGTCGAGCCCTACCGGATCCTCGTGCTCGATGAGCTCGGGGCCGAGTTGCCTGCGGGGGAGCAGGGCCTCCTCGCATTCGAGGCCCCCGAGGGCCACGGGATTCGATACCACCGCGACGAGGAGAAGACGGCGAAGGCCTACGTCAGGCCGGGAGTGTTCACGCTCGGCGATGTCGGACACGTCGATGAGGATGGCTTCATCTTCGTGACCGACCGGGTCTCCGACATGGTCGTCTCGGGCGGCGTCAACCTGTACCCGTCCGAGAGCGAGCAGGTACTCCTCGAGCATCCCGCCGTGCAAGACGTCGCCGTCATCGGGGTTCCGCACCCCGACCTCGGCGAGCAGTTGCTCGCGCTCGTCGTACCGGTGGATCCGAGTGCGCCGCCGACCCTTGCCGAGCTCGACGCGTGGTGCCGCGAGCGGCTCGGCGCCTACAAGATTCCGCGACTCGTCGAGTTCATCGAGGTGCTGCCCCGAAACGAGATGCAGAAGGTCGACAAGAAAGCCCTCCGCAAGCCCTACTGGGGCGAGGGGCGCACGATCGGCGGCTAGCCGCCGATCCATCCACGAAATCCACCGTTCATTGAAAAGACCAACCCCACGAAGGAGAAGAGCATGCTCAAGGGCATTGCAGGTCGCACGGCAATCGTGACCGGCGCGGCCGGCGGAATCGGTTCGGCGACCTGCCGGCGGCTGCACGCCGAGGGAGCCAATGTCGTCGCAGTCGATATCGACGGCGCAGGGCTTGACGCCCTCGCAGCAGAACTCGGCGACCGTCTCGTCGCCGTGCGCGCTGATGTCTCCGACCCTGCCGCGACGGAGGCCTTCTTCGCGACCGCGGTCGATAGGTTCGGGTCGGTCGACATGTTCCACGCCAATGCCGGCGTCGAGTCGAAGGTCAACCCGATCGCTTCGTTCGACCTCGCCGACTTCGAGAAGGTCATGGCGGTCAACGTGCGCAGCGCCTTCCTCGGATCAGCCGCCGCCGTGCGCCAGATGATGACCCAGCCGAGCGCGGGCAAGATCGTCTTCACCGCCTCCATCGCCGGGCTCAAGAGCGACGCCGGAGTTTCGGTGTACAACGCCAGCAAGCACGCGGTCATCGGACTGGCGCGCTCGCTCATGAAGGAGACCGGCGCGCTCGGGATCCGCGTGAATGTCGTGGCGCCCGGCGTCGTCGACACCCGCATGATGAAGCCGCTCGAGGACGGGCTCGGGGCACTTGCCGGCATCGATGGCGCCACCCTCAAGGCCGCGCTCCTCGCCGGGATCCCGCTGGGCCGCTACGCCGAGTCCGATGAGATCGCTGCGACGGTGGCCTGGCTGCTGAGCGACGAGGTGCCCTACATGCACGGTGAGGTCGTCACCGTCGGTGGTGGTCTCTACCCGTGACGAGAATCGGGCTCAGCCTCCCACAGCTCGGCGGCCACGTCTCGAGGGACGTCGTCCGCGGGTTTGCCGAACGGGCTGAGGAGCTCGGGTTCGGATCGCTCTTCGTCCAGCAGCACCTGTTCTATCCGCTTCACCCGGCGTCGGGCTACTCAGCCCGGCCCGGGCTTGCCGTGCCCGAGGCGTACCGATCGATCCTCCAGCCGATGGAGCTCCTGGCCGCCGTCGCCGCATGGACATCGACCATCACGATCGGCACGAGCATCCTCGTCGCGGGCTACCACCGGCCCGTCGACCTCGCTCAGCGGATCTCGACCCTCGACATCCTCGCCGGCGGACGCACCGTGTTCGGGTTCTCCGTCGGCTGGTCCGACGAGGAGCACGCGCAGTACGACGTCGATCCGCGCACCCGCGGCAGGAGGGCAGATGAGCTCGTCGATGCGCTGCTCGCGTGCTGGGGGAGTGACCCGGTCTCGTACGAGGGGGAGTTCTTCTCGATCCCCGAGTCGGACGTCCGGCCCAAGCCGCTCCAGAGCCCGCATCCGCCGCTGATGTCGGGCATGCGCTCGGCCGCAGGACTCAAGCGCACGGCCGAGAAGTTCGATGTCTGGAACCCGGCCTCTGGCACGCTCGAGCAGCACCTGGAGACCTTCGCCCAGCTCGGCACGATGCGGCCGGCGAACCGGGCACCCCTGTCCATGTGCTGGAACCTGTTCACCCATCCACCGGTTGAGGTCGCCAACCTCAGGCCGCTCAGCGTCGACGAGCTCTGCACCGAGGTCGCCGCGGCGGCCGCGGCGGGGGTCGACGCGGTCTCGGTCGACGCGAACTTCGATCCGTCGATCCTCTCGGAGGACGATTGGCTGACGGTTCCCGACCGGCTCGCGCCGCTGCTCGACGCCGCGCGCAGGTAGTCCTGAGTCCGGCGGTCCTCAGTCCGCCCAGCCGGTGCGGCTGTCGGCGTGGGCATCGACGGTGATCGCCTTCTCGGCGATGACGCCGATGCCATCGTGCACGATGACCCGGTCGACGTAGCCGCCCCAGCCGACGATGGACGTCGCATCGCCGGCGAAGGTGTAGAGGAACGACGAGCGCATGAGCGCCTCGCCGGGGGCGAGCCAAGTGACCTGCTGGTTGACGATGAAGTGCCGGCGGGCGAGGGGCGCGGCGAGCGCCTCCCGGTAGTACTCGACGATCTCCTCGCGGGAGTGACGGGTACCGCGCCGGGTGGTGAGGGACGCATCCGGGGCGAAGACCGCGGCGAGCATCTCGAAGTCCGGGGTGTCGATCGCCTGCGCATACCGGTAGGCGGCGGCGCGCGCGGCGTCCGTCGTTTCGAGTCGTTCGAGCCTTTCGAGGATCGAGGTCAGGGCCGAAGCCGAGTCGTCGCTCATTGGCTGCCGTCCTCGACCGCGTGAACGCCCCGCTTCTTCAGGCTGACCGGGCCGGTGACCGTGAGCCGGCAGGCCAGGCGCCGCTTTCCGTCGAGGGGAACGAGGGTCCGCGCGAGCGTCTCGCGCTCGTCGGCCGGCATCTCGCCGCAGTTCTCGAGGCCGTCCTCGACGACGCTCACGCAGGTGCCGCATGATGCGGACGCATCGCAGACGGTGGGCCAGACGAATCCGGCGCCGCGCGCGGCAGTCATCACGGTCTCGCCGACAGCGACCTCAAGGTCAATCCCGATCGGGTCCACGTGCACGACGCTCATGTCATCTCCAGTCGACTGTCTGGTCGTCCGTTGGGGTCCGGATGGGACCGTACCAGCGGAATATGTACTTACCGTAGTCTGATGCTAGTAACATGCCCCCGTCACGGCACTGCCTTACCCGCATCCAGCGTGGCACCCCCGAGCGACGCACTGCGCCGCACTGAGCGAAGAGGTATGACATGGATCTAGGACTGAGCGGCAAGCGAGCCCTCGTCACCGGTGGTACCCGAGGGATCGGCCGGGCAACCGTCGAGCTCCTCGCCGCGGAGGGCGCCTCGGTCGCCTTCTGCGCGCGCAATGCCGAGTCAGTCGAGGAGGTGGCGGCCGATCTTCGCAGCCGCGGCGCGACGGTCTTCGCCCGCGCTTTCGACGTGAGCGATGAGGACGCCCTCAAGGGGTTCATCCGAGATGCTGCCGCAGAGTTCGGCGGCCTCGACATCCTCGTCTCGAACGTGACCGCCGGATCGCTCAAGGGCCCGGAGCAGTGGGCGAACTCGCTGAGCCTTGATCTCATGCCCCTCGTCCACGCCATCGACGAGGTGACCCCGATCATGGAGGCGGCAGGCGGCGGATCGATCGTGGCCCTCTCCTCTACGTTCGGCTTCGACAACGTATGGCCGAGCTCGCCCAACTCCTACGGCGCATTCAAGGCCGCCATCATCCGTCACGCCTCTGCGGCAGGCCATGCCCTCGCCCCCAAGGGCATCAGGGTGAACACCGTCTCACCGGGTCCCACCTACTCCGAGGATGGCGACTGGGGCAAGATCAAGGCCGGCCGGCCCGAGGTCTACGAGAAGGTCAAGGACTCGATCCCGATCGGCCGGATGGGCGAGCCCAAGGAGGTCGCGTCGGCGATCGTCTACCTCGCAAGCCCGGCCTCGGGTTTCTGCGTCGGCACGAACATCGTGTGCGATGGCGGCATGACCGTCCGCACCCAGTTCTGACCGACACCAGGCCTCGAGCGATCGCGCCTCAGACGATGGGAACCCCGGCTCGCTGCACAGCGGGCCGGGTGAACGTCGCCCTCGTCTGCGGCGGCCGCTGGCATGACTTCGACTATGCGCGGCTGCAGATCCTTCAACTGCTCGGGCGGCATGACAGCGTGCGCTGCAGCGTCCACCCGGACTTCTCGGATATTGCGGCGCTCGCTGCGGCAGACGCCGTCGTCGCCTACACGTGCGATGTGCGGCCCGGAAGGGAGCAGGCCCTCGCCCTCCGTGACCGAGTTCGCGCGGGCGGCAGGCTGCTTGCCCTGCATGCGACGAACTCCGCGATTGATGCCCCCGTCCCGGGCGCCGAGCGGGTGTTTCGCACCCCGGACGCCATGCCGGAGTTCAGCGCACTGCTGGGCAACAGGTTCCTCGCGCATCCCAGGATCTCAGCCATGCGCATCGACATCGCCCAGCCGGACCACCCGCTTGCGTCCGGCATCGCGGCCTTCGTCACGACTGACGAGATCTACGTGTCCGAGCTCGCCGGTGATCTCGAGGTGATCATGGACGCCTCGTACGACGGGCCATGTCCGGGCTTCATGACCCAGCAGGTGCCGGGTCGCACGCGGCATCCGGTGCTGTTCAGCCGGCCGGAGGGCAGGGGATCGGTGGTGTCGTTCACCCTCGGGCACTGCCGCGGGCGCTTCGATGTCGCAGACCAGGGCATTGATGATCTCGGGGGGACCGACACGATCGCGTGGGAGTCACCGGAGTTCAATGAGGTCCTGCGACGCTCCGTCGACTGGGCCGTACACGGGGATGATTGGGCGAAGTGTCCTGCGGGGCATGAACACACGAAGGAGCTGCCATGAGCGGACTGGGCACCGCGGTCGTCACGGGCGCGGCGCAGGGTATCGGGCGAGCGGTTGCCGAACGGCTGCTGGCCGACGGATACGAAGTGCTGGCGGTCGATGTCAACGCCGACCAGGTCGCGCATGCCGCGGCCGAGCTCGGCTGCCGGGGCGTGGCGCTCGACGTCACGAATGACGAGCAGGTGGCGAGCCTTGCCGCGCTGGCTCCTGAATGCACGGCTCTGGTGAACAATGCGGCGATCCAGCGCTATCAGGACCTGCTGCACACGACCCATGACGAGATGCGGCTCATCCTCGACGTCAACGTGATCGCCCCCGTGCTCGCCGCCCAGGCACTCGTGCCGGTGATGAGCCGAAACGGCGGCGGCAGCATCGTCAACCTGTCGTCGATCACCTCGAAGGCCCACCCGGCATCGACCTCGCTATACCCGACATCGAAGGCCGCCATCAACCAGCTGACCCAGGCGATGGCACTGGAGTTCGGGTCCCACGGCGTGCGCTGCAATGCGGTGGGCCCGGGCACGGTGCTCACCGAGGGCACGGCCGAGCACTATGGCGCTGAGGCCGCCCAGGCGCTCATCGCCGGCTGCCTGCCGATCTCGCGCATGGGGATGCCCCAGGACATTGCCAATGCCATCAGCTGGTTCTGCTCGCCGGAGGCCTCGTGGGTCACCGGCCAGGTGCTCTTCGTCGATGGCGGCTACATGTCATCGCACGGCCAATTCTTCCGCTGGGCCCGAAAGGCGCCGAAATGAGCGCGCGCCCGGGAGGCGTCAAGCCCTTCCGCTTCGCCATCCAGGCCTACCGCAGCGAATCGCGCAGGGAGTGGTGCGATCTCGCCCGCAAGGTCGAGTCCCTCGGCTACTCGACCCTATTCCTCGCCGATCACTACCTCGGTCCCGGCGAGCTGATCGAGCCGACCGGCCACCGGGTGCAGACCCTCGCCTCGATCCCGGCGATGGCCGCGGCCGCGGTCGTCACCGACACGCTCCGCATCGGATCGCGCATGACCTGCGTGAGCTACCACCTGCCGACCGTCCTGGTGAAGGAGATGGCGTCGATCGACGTGCTCTCCGAGGGCCGCCTGGAGATCGGGCTCGGGGCCGGCTGGCTCGCGAACGAGTATGAGGCGCTCGGCATCCCATTCGAGGGAGCCGGACGCCGCATCGAACTGCTGCGCGAGACGACGGAGCTCATGATCGCGGCCTACTCGGGCGAGCCGGTCGACTACCGCGGTCAGCAGGTCACCTCGCATGGCTACACGGCGGTCCCGGCCACGATCCAGCAGCCTCACCCGCCGATCATGATCGGCGGTGGCGCGCCGAAGGTTCTCGGTCTCGCCGGTGAGCTCGCCGACATCGTGAGCATCAACTTCAACAACAGTGCCGGTGTCGTCGGCAGCTTGAGCATCGCGAGCTCGACGGCCGAGGAGACCGACAAGAAGATCGCCTGGGTGCGCGAGGGAGCAGGCGACCGGTTCGACTCGATCGAGCTCGAGACGGCGTGCTACTTCGTGGCGGTCGATGGGGTCTCAGAGATAACCGCCGAGTCGCTCATGGCCCGTACGAACCAGACGAGGGAGGAGCTCGTCGACTTCCCTCATGCAGCGGTCGGCAGCGTCGCCGAGATCTGCGAGGCCCTCATCCGCAGGCGCGACCGCTACGGCTTCTCCTACATCACCGTCGGTGATGCCAATATCGACGCATTCGCGCCGGTCGTCGCGCAACTCACCGGAAAGTGAACATGACCAAGGAATATTCGCTCGCTCACCTGTCCATGATCGAGGTGCCGCCGATCGGCCTCGTACGCGCCGCCCAGCACGCGGGCTTCAACTACACCGGCTTTCGGCTGACCCCGACCTCGTCCGGCATCGATCACGGCATCCTCGGCAACGGCGGGGCCATCAGGGAGCTCAAGTCCGCCATCGACGACTCCGGGATCGGAGTCCTCGACCTCGAAGTCATCCGAATCAAAGAGGACGGACCTACGGCCGACCCAATGGCCCTGTTCGAGGCGGCAGAGTACCTCGGTGCCCGCTATGTCATCACGACCCTCGAGGACCCCGATCCAGTTCGTCGCGTCGAGTCCTTGGCGCTGCTCGCCGAGCAGGCGGCCGAGTATGACGTGGCCTTGGCCGTCGAGTTCATGCTCTTCTCCTCTGCGTCGACGCTGCAGGCTGCCTGCGAATCGGTTCTGGCGACTGGCGTGTCGAATGTCGTCGTCCTCGCCGACGTCCTGCATCTCGTGCGGTCCGGCGGCGTCCCGGATGACATGCTCGACTACCCGGCGCGGCTTTTCCCCTACGTCCAGATCTGCGGGGCACAGGGCGCGGCGGCGGCTCCTGATGCGGCAACGGCCCGGGCGGAGGCGGTCACCGCGCGCCTCATGCCGGATCAGGGGGATCTGCCTGTCCGGGAGTTCACCGAGTGCGTCCCCGCCGGGGCCGTACTGAGCATCGAGTGCCCGCTCGCCGGGCTCGGCAATCCCAGCGATCCGGCAGCACTCGCTGTCGAACTCCTCGCCTCGGCCCGACGGGCATGCGAATGACGACATCGAAGGCGACGCCGCTCGAGATCGACGGCCTGGCCAACGCCCGTGACCTCGGAGGGCTGCGGACCGGCGATGGCCGGATCGTGCGGCGGGGGGCTGCTGTCCGCTGCGACAACCTCCTCAGCCTCACCGCAAAGGGACACCAGGACCTCATTGAGATTGTGGGTCCGCGGACCGTCATCGACCTGAGGATGGAGCTCGAGGTGGAGCGCGGCGGGTACACCTTCACCGACGAGACGATCACCGTGCTGAACTACCCCATGCTCCCGCTCTCCGGCGTGAACCAGGAGCAGATCGATGCCGGAGCGTGCGATAACCTCATCGACGACTACATGGGGCAGATCGAGGTCAACGGGGACGCCGTCGTCAAGGCCCTTCGCGTGATCGCCGAGCCCGAGCAGCATCCCGTGGTCTACCACTGCACCGCGGGCAAGGATCGCACCGGCATCGTCACGGCGATGCTCCTGGGAATCCTCGGCGTCGACGACGCGACGATTGCTGCGGACTATCACGAAACGACGGCGAACATGGTGCCCATCATCGCGCGAATGCGCAGCGCACAGGTCTACAAGGACAACGGCCTCGCCTATGCGCCCGACTGGATCTTCGAGTCGGAGCCGGAGACCATGCTCGCCTTCCTCACCCGGATGACCCAGCGGTATGGAAGCGCCGAGGCGTGGGCGCTGGGCCGGGGCCTGAGTCCAGCCGAGATCGTCAGTATTCGTGCGGACCTGCTCGTTGATGAGTCCGGGGACTGACCGGCCCGCGAACGGCTACTGAATGGTCTCGCCCCCGTCGACGACGAGTGTCGCTCCGGTCATGAAGCTCGCATCGTCGCTCAGCAGGAAGCACACGGCGGCGGCCAGTTCCTCTGCCTGGGCTACCCGCTTGAGCGGGATGTTGGCGCCGAACATCTCAGCGCCCTTCTCCAGCGTGCCGCCGCGTGCGAGCATGAGCGGCTCGGTCATGCCGGTGAGAGTGCGCCCGGGTGCAACGCAGTTCACGCGGACGGCGGGCGCTGCCTCGAGGGCGAACTGCCGGGTGAATCCGGTGATCGCCGCCTTTGCCGCACCGTAGGGAACATTGAGCCGCTGCGCGACGATCGATGCCGTCGAGGCGATGGTGACGAGGGATCCGGCCCCGCGCGACTGCATGATCGGGTTCGTGTACTTCGCGGTCAGGAAGGTGCCGCCGACGTGCACCTCCATCAACCGATTGAAGCGGGCTGAGTCCCATTCCGAGATGAGGTCGAACTCGGCGTGACCGGCGCAGGCGAGCACGAGGTCGATGCCGCCGAGCTTGGCGACCGTGGCATCCACCGCGGCCTTCACCTGGGCCTCATCGGCGACATTCGCTGACAGCCCGATGCAGCCGGGGAGTTCCGCAGCGACGGCCTGGGCCTTTGCGAGGTCCAAGTCGACGATGGCCGCGACCCCGCCCTCGGCGACGACGCGCGCGGCCGTCGCCCGGCCGATGCCGCTGGCGCCACCGGTCACGAAGAGGATCTTGTTCTCGAAGCGCATGGGAGTCTCCAATTTCAATCAGCGAGGAATGAGGTGAGGGCCAGACGCGATCAGTGCGAACCCGAGGGGGAGTCGCTCGGCCGGGCACCCTCGGACGCCTTCCACATCTTCGCGCTGTCGAAGCCGATCCGGGTCACCGGGACGAGTTCGAGAACGACCCGCTCAGGGGAGTCGAGCATCGTGCGGAAGGCCTCGGCTTTTTCGGGCTCACCCGGGCGCATCGCATTCGCGAACTCCGGCAGGATGCGGTCGATGGTCTCGCGATCCGTGTGGACGATCGCGTTGCACTTGTAGGTGATGGACCGTCGCTCCTTCACCGAGGACCCCTTGGACGTGACGGCGATGCTCACCCGCGGATCCTTGCGGATCGACGCGATGCGCGGGCGTTCCTCGCTCGCGGTGAGCCAGAAGATGCCATCGCGGTAGATGAAGTTCACGATGACGCCCATCGGCCAGCCCTCCTTGCCCGACCAGATGAGCGTGCATTCGATCTGCGCGTTGAGTAACTCCAGTTCGTCATCAGTATCAAGGCTGTAGGACTTGACGTCCTCCCAGTTCTGTGCCTGTGCTGAAGTCACGGTTTTCCTCTCAGAATGCTACGAATCGAATGGTTGCTAGGGTGCCACATCCCGGGGGCAATTCCTAGATAGTCCTTGCATAAACTAGCAAGGCTGTCTAGTTTCGGGTGGGGTGGATGCCGCGATGTCCACTACGCCACGCCCGACCCGCTCACCCGACCTGCTCACCCGACCGCTGAATCGACCCAGCCCAGGAGGCACACGTGCCGCTCGACCTGCAGACCATCTCCGACCGGATGGAGATCGACGACCTCCTCGTCCGCTACTCCCGGGCAATCGACACCAAGGACTTCGCCGAACTCGAGAACCTGTTCACCCCCGATGGCGAGTACGACGCGGGCAGCCTGGGCCACCCGAAGAGCGCCAAGGCGGTGCGGGAGATGATCGAGGGCGCGATCGGCGGCCTAGACGCGACGATGCACCTGGTGGCGAAGAGCCTCATCGACGTTGACGGCGATTCGGCCGAGGTACGCACCTACCTGATCTCGCAGCACATCCGCGAGTCGACCCCCGGCCCGGTCAAGCACTACTCCATCGGAGCCGAGTACGCCGACCGGGTCGTCCGCACTGCCGACGGCTGGAAGTTCGCCTATCGTCGGCTCGACCGAATGTGGAAAGAGGGCGATCGCGCCGTCATCGTCCGCGACTAGCCTGTCGCCACGCACCAGAGCAAGCCATCTTCATCCGAGCAAGCCATCTTCATCCGAGCAAGCCATCGTCATCGACCGGAGCAAGGGAGTCACCATGGACCGTTGGATCGCCGACACGGAGCAGTCCGAGCGCTTTCCCATCTACACGCGCGGCAACGCCGACGAGGTGGGCCCGGACCCGTTCACCCCGCTCAACTGGTCGCTTCCCTGGGAGCAGGGCGTCGTGCCCGGCACCGCGTGGGGATGGATCCACATGGGGACCTTCAAGGAGCAGGAGTTCCTGTGGACCCAGCCGGAGACCTACGGGTCGTGGGGCGGCTACTTCTACAACCAGGTCTCGGTCGGACGCGTGTTCGGCCACCGCATGCCGGGCCTCACCGCCGATGCGATCGACGTGAGCTTCTTCGGCCAGAACCCGGCTGTGCCGAAATATGTCGAGGACCCGCGCGACAACGATGAGGAGTGCTCGGCGGCACTCGGGGCGACGTTCGCCGGGATCCTCGGCAACAGCCAGCAGCCATTGCTCGACGAGTTCCTCGCCGAGGTGCAGGCCTGGGTCGCCTCGAGGCCGGACCTGTCGTCGGTGAGCGATGCTGAGCTCGTCGAGTACGGGCGTGCCATGGCCAAGCGCCAGAACCGCACGTGGGATGTCTATGCGCAGGTCGTCGTCGGCGCGACGGTCGGACCGGCCATCGTCCAGGGCGTTGCGGACGCGGTCGGCAAGCCGGAGCTCGGCATCACCATCTTCGCTGCGCTCGGCGAGGTGGCGTCCGCCGGCGTCCCGGAGCGCATCTGGGACCTGTCACGAATGGTGAACGGGTCGCCGGAGATCTCGGCCGCCTTCGACTCGGGGGTCGATGGACTCCATGAGCGCCTCGCAGCACTGCCGTCGGCAGCCTCGTTCAATGCGGCTTTCGCGGGGCTGCTCGATGATTTCGGCCACCGCGGCGTCAACGAGTGGGAGCTGAGCGCCGACACCTGGCGGATCAACCCGAGCCTCGCCTACGACATGATCGATCGAGTGCGAAAGCAGGATGACAGCAATTCGCCCGAGATCCGGTCCGCGCAGGCGATGGCGAACCGAATCGCTGCGGAGGCCGAGCTCAGCGCGCTCGTGGCGGGCGACGAGGCGACCGCGGGCATGCTCGCCGCCGGCATCAACTCCGGCCAGACGTCGTACCGCATGCGCGAGGCGGGCAAGAACGCCGCGGTGAAGCTGTTCCACGAGCCGAAGCTGGCGTTCCGCGAGCTCGGCCGGCGCATGAACGAGCGCGGCTCGATCGCTGACCCGATGGACATCTTCATGCTCCTGGACTCCGAGCTCGATGGCTTCCTCGTCGATCAGTCGGGATGGAGTGCGACCCTCGCCCAGCGCTCGGTCGACTTCGCGACCCTCAAGGACCTCGACCCGCCGTACGTCGTCATGCATGGCCAGCCGATCCCCCCGATCAGCGAGTGGCCGCGGAAGGGCTCCGTCGGCGGGGCCGCGGAGGCACCCGGCACGATGATCAAGGCGGTAGCGGGCTCGCCGGGCTCGGTGACGGCGCGCACGCGGATCATCTCCGATCTCTCGCATGCCGATGAGCTGGAGCCGGGTGAGATCCTCGTCTGCACGACGACCGACCCCTCCTGGGTTCCGCTGTTCATGATCGCCAGCGCGGTCATCTGCGAGATCGGCGCTCCCGGCAGCCATGCGGTCATCGTGAGCCGGGAGATCGGTGTGCCCTGCGTCGTGTCGCTCCTGGGAGCCAGCCACAAGCTGCCGACCGGGACCCTCGTCGAGCTGAACGGATCGACCGGCACTGTCACTGTGGTCGAATCCGCCTGAGATGACCGTAATCAGCCCCCCGGTATCGCCGGAGCCGCCGTTTTCCGTGCGCGAGCCATTCCTCATCGGCTCGCGCACGGCGACGCGCGTCACGCTCATCCGCCATGGCCAGCAGCAGTACCCGGTGAGCGACGTCTTCACGCACGGGGACTGGGTCGACCCACACCTGTCGGACATCGGCAGGAGGCAGGCCGTTGCCGTTGCCATGGCTCTGCAGGACGAGCCGATCGACGTCCTGTTCTCGAGCACCCTGTCGAGGGCCATCGATACGGCGGCCGCCATCGGCGAGCCCCACGGGCTCATGCCAGTGCAACTGCATGAGCTGCGCGAAATCGAGTCCTACCGGGATATCGGCGCCGACGAGAACCCCGCCGACCTCGTTCCCGAATCCGAGTGGGTCGAACGCCAGCGCAGGTTCCGGCTCGAGCGCCGCTGGGACCTCATGCCGTTCGGCGAGCCTGGTGCCGAATTCAGGGCGCGGAGCCTCGCTGCCGTCAACGGCCTGGCCGATGCGCATCGGGGCAAGCACATCGTCATTGTGGCGCACGGAGGCGTCATCAACGCCTACCTCAGCGAGGTGCTCGGCACCGACGAGGACCTGTTCTTCCTCCCGACCCACACGGCGATCAGCCGTGTGGTGCTCGACCATGAGATCAGGGTCATCCGGAGCATCAACGAGCACCAGCACCTAGGAGGGGACCTGCTCACGTATTGATCGATGAGCGGCCCCGCCTGACGGATGCACCGCTCGACCTTGCGAACGAGCCGCGAGATTCGTATGCCAGCCATAGCGAAAGGATCCTCGAATGACCGAAGCAGTCCCGCAGTACCAGGCGGCCGCGGTCTTCGAGGCGGTTGAGCGTGAAAGCGCACTCGACCTCATGGGCAGGCTCGTGGAGCACCGGCGTAACGGCACGACCGACATGGTGGCCGAGCAGCGCCGCGAGCCGATTGCCAAGTACCTCGACCAGGGGCTCTGGGAGCGGGAGATCGCCGAGATCTTCCATGTGATCCCGCTGCCGGTCGCGACATCGGCCGAACTGCCGAGCGTGGGCGACTTCAAGGCGATGCGGGTCGTCGGCCGCGAGATCGTGCTCGTCCGGGCCGCTGACGGAACCGTCAGCGCGATGCTGAATGTCTGCCGCCACCGCTCGATGAAGGTCGTACCCACGGGTTGCGGCAGTGCCCGGCGCTTCACCTGCCCCTACCACTCCTGGACATACGACACCGAGGGCCGGCTCACCGGCGTGCCGGGGGAGGAGACCTTCGGAGCGGTTGACCGCGAGGAGAACGGCCTCGTGCGGCTGGCCTGCGACGAGCGTGCGGGCATCATCTTCGCCTGCCTCACGCCCGGCGTCCCCATGGACCTCGACGCCTGGCTAGGCGACGCGCTGCCCCTGCTCGAGCAGCTCGGCCTGGACAAGAGCCACCACTTCTCCACCCGCGAGCTTGCGGGCCCGAACTGGAAGGTGACTGTCGATGGGTTCCTCGAGGGGTATCACTTCTCCTCGCTGCACCCGAACACGGTGGCGCTCACGAACTACAGCAACATGGCTGCCTTCGACTCGTACGGCCCGCACATGCGCCATGTCTTCGCACTCAAGTCGATCGATCGATTCCTTGACGCCCCCCGCGAGGAGTGGGAGCCGGCCGAGGCGCTCGGGCTCGTCTACTGGATCTTTCCCGGGATGGCGATCGCGGGCGGGTGGCGTGAGCGGACGGTCGTATCGATCATGCTTCCGGGGGACTCGTGGGCGGAGTCGATGACGCGGCAGACGGTGCTGCTCCGGCATGCGCCGCAGACCCCGCAGGAGCTCCTCGAGGCCGAGCGCACCGCGGACTGGTTCTATGCCGCCTTCCGTGACGAGGACTACTCGGCGCAGGCCGAGGTCATGAACGGCCTGTCGTCGCTCGCGGACAAGGAGATGATCATCGGCCGCAATGAGCCGGGCGTGCAGCATGTGCACGAGACGATCGACCGGATCCTTCGGGGCGACTCGCCCCATCGCTGATGGAATGGCGGTGAGGGCCTATCGCGATCGCGTCGCATGCGCCTGACTTACTGCACATCTTGCCTACTAACCGGTGAGATCCCCTGACAGTCACCCCACGGTGATGGCAGACTGACTCTGCGCAGCGGGCGGTCCTGCCCACGCGCCCTGCGCAACGTCGCAGCCGATGAGAGGAAGAGTGATGACCGAGAAGGCCTGGATCATCGACACCGAGCCGAGCAAGCGGTTCCCCGTCTTCACCCGACTGAACGCCGCCGACGTCATGCCCGAGCCGATCACCCCGCTCGGGGCCTCGATGTGCTGGAAGCCGATGGTGCTTCCGGGCTGGGCATCGGGCTATGTCCAGGATGCGTGCTTCACTGCCGATGAGATGGTCGAGGAGTCGGCGGTTGCCGGCTTCCTTTACGGCTACCTGTACATCAACCAGAGCTCGGTTCGGGTCCTCGGCATTCGCAAGGGCATGACCTGGGAGCTCATCGACCAGATGTTCTTCAATTCCCCGGGTGCACCGGCGCATGCTGCCTCCGAGGCGGATGCGAACGAGGCGCTGTCAGCTGCTGCGCCGGCCCGGTCGGGCTGGGTGCTCACCACGACGAACTTCCCGGAGGTGGAGGAGGACGAGATCCTCGCCGACCGGATCCGCAATGAGCGCCCTAACCTCAAGGGCCTGAGCAACCGCGCGCTCATTGCCCGTGCCCGCTCGGTCATGCCGTACGAGCGCCTCGCCTGGCGTTCGGAGCAGATGGGCTCCTCGAATGCCGCACTCGGCCCGGCTGTTGCCGGCATGATGCTCGGCGACAAGGCACACCTGCTCGTCTCGATCCTCGGCCAGGCCGGCGAGGTCGAGTCCGCTGCCCCGACGTATGCGCTCTGGGCGCTGTCGCGCACGCTGCGCGCGGATGCGAAGACGACGGCGCTGTTCGACCAGGGCCTCGCGGCCGTCGAGGCTGCCTACTCAAGCGCCTACGGCCAGTTCTGGTCGGAGTTCGGCGCCTTCATCTCGGAGTTCGGCTTCCGGGGCCCGAGCGAGTGGGACCTGGGGACCGACTCCTGGGAGTCCAAGCCCTCGCTCGCGCTGGCGCTCGTCGATCGCATGCGCCAACTCGGCGACGAGGATTCCCCGCATGCGAAGCAGGCTGCGCACGCCGGGGCGACCGACCGCGCGATGGCGGAGGCAACGTCCGGCATGGATGCGGCAACCGAGGCGGCATTCCGCGGCGCCATCGCCTCTGCACGCCGATTCGCCGGCTGGCGCGAGAGCGGCAAGTCCTCGTGCACGAAGATCATGAACGAGGCACGCATTGCGCTGCTCGAGCTGGGCTTCCGGCTCGAGGCTGACGGGGTCCTGGATCATGCCCGGCAGATCTTCATCGCACTCGATGAGGAGCTCGACGCCCTGGCGCTCGGTGGCACCCCAACGCTCAAGGCCACGATCCGCGAGCGCGAGAGCGCATGGAAGGAGCTGTGGAACCTCGAGGTGCCGATGTTCATCGATACCTCGAAGGGCATTCCGCCCATCTCGTCCCTGCCGCGCAAGGGCGACTCGCAGGTCGAGCGCGCATCGGTCGGGACCACGCTCACCGGCGCAGCCGCGTCGCAGGGCATCGTCGAGGGCAAGGTTCGCGTCGTCCTCGGCACCGACAGCATCTCGGACTTCCAGCCCGGCGAGATCCTTGTCGCGCCGCAGACCGACCCGTCATGGACCCCGTTGTTCATGGTGGCGAGCGGTGTCATCGTGAACACGGGCTCGATGGGCTCGCATGCGATGATCGTCGCCCGCGAGCTCGGGATCCCCTGCGTGGGAGGCATTCCCGGTGCCACGCAGATTCTCAAGACCGGCGATACCGTTCGCGTGAATGGCGCGACCGGCGTGGTAGAGGTTCTCGCGGTCTAGTCATGGCGATGAGGCGGGGCGGGCGTGAGTAGCCCGCCCCGCCTCATCTTTGCGTTCTAGAGCAGCATCGCGAGCTCGAATGCCTGACGTGTCGCAAAGGTCATCCGTCGAGGCGCGAATGCGTCGCCGAGCAGGTGCACCCTCGGATGATGCGGCAGCACGGCGCGGTAGAGAGCGTCGTTTCCGATGCCCCCGGTCACGAGGACGACCGAGTCGATGCCGTCGACCGTGAAGCGGCGGCCGCTGTAGGAGTGGGCGAAGTCAACCCGATCAGGGTGGATCTCGACGGCCCGGGCATTCTGCAGGATCTGCACCCCCCCGTTGTCGAGGCTGGCGAGCATCGCCCCGATCGAGTACTTCCCGACGAGCGGCGAAGGCCCGGGGGTGCGGAAGGCGAGGGTGACCTCGTGGCCCAGCGACGCGAGGTGGTCGGACACCGACAGGGGTGCCGGTCCGTCGTCTTCCGCGATGACGAGCACGCGCGCCCCGAGCGGACGCGCTGCACCGAGGATCACGGCGTCGGCGCCGGCCACGTGCGGAAGGTACTCGCCGGGGATCCCGGGATGGCGGCCTCGGGCACCGGTCGCGAAGGCGATGACATCGGCGCCGGAGTCGAGCACGCTGCGCGCCTCGGCCCGTCGCCCGAGATACGTCGGCACGTCGAGGTCGGCGAGCCGGCGGGTCGACCAGTCGATCCAGTCCTGGTACGGGGCGTTCGAGCGAAGCTGCGCCGCGATCGCGAATCGGCCGCCAAGCTCGGACTTCGCCTCCCACAGGGTCACCCGGTGCCCTCGCTCAGCGGCTGTCGCGGCGAGTTCCATGCCGGCCGGGCCGCCGCCGATGACGAGCAGGCTCACGGGGACTTCAGCGGCTTCGATCGGTGGCTTGCTCTCCCGCCCCGCCTGCGGGTTGGTGCCGCATCCGAATCCGAGCCCCTCGAGGGTGTAGCGGTGGATGCAGTCGTTGAGCGCGATGCACGGGCGCACGCTCTCGCCCTGGCCCGCGAGGTTCTTCGTGAGCCACAGCGGGTCGGCGATGAGCGCGCGGACGAGTCCGACCATGTCGGCCTGACCGCTCGCGATGATGCGCTCGGCCGTCTCGGCATGGACGACCCTGCCGACGTAGAGGACGGGCAGGCTCGTCGCCTCCTTGGCCTCGCCGCACATCTTGGCCCAGTGGCCCTCCGGGTACATGCCGTGCTGAATGTAGGACACCGGCCCCCAGTTGCCGCCGACATCGAGGTTGAAGAAGTCGATGGTGCCGTCGGCCTCGAAGGACTGCATGAACCGCATGCACTCGTCGATCTCGTAGCCGCCGTCCATGTACTGATCCATGGCGAGGCGAAGGCCCAGGGTGATGGGCCGTCCCACCCGCTCGCGGATGCCGTCGACGATGCGGCGCAGGCAGCGCAGCCGGTTCTCGTAGGAGCCGCCGAACTCATCGACGCGCTTGTTCGTGAGGGGGGAAAGGAACCACTCGACCATGTCGTCGTGATTGGCGTGGATCTCGATCGAGTCGACGCCCGCATCGGCTGCAATGGCGGCAGACTCGACGTACTCGCTGATGATCCACTCGATCTCGGCGTGGCGGAGGACGTGGACGCCGCGGTGATCGAGGTTGCCGGAGAACGTCGATGACGGTGCACTCGGCATGCCGCCCTGCTGCACCAGCTGGATGCCGAGGTAGGCGCCCTTCGCGTGGACCCGGTCGGCGAAGGAGCCCATTCGGTCGTGGAACCTCGGGTGCCGGAAGATGCCGGCCTCCTTGCCTAGGGCGCCCACGCCGGTGGGCTCGAAGCCGGGGATGTGCACGTGCTTGACGTGCCCCGTGGGGCCGCCGATCCAGGCGAAGCCGTCGTCGACCCTTGCCATCCAGTAGTTGACGAGGTCCTCGAAGCGGGAGTCGTCGGCGGTGAGGGATCCGGCCCCGCCGCCGTGCGTAGGCACGAACAGCCGGTGCGGGAGGCTCATGGTGCCTACCGTGATGGGTTCGAGGGCCCGGCTGAGACGGGTCGCCGGGGCTAGGAGGTCGCTGATCGGATGCAAGCCGGTCGTGGTCACGGGCCAGTATCG
>WLOY01000030.1 GCA_009699015.1 Actinomycetota bacterium
ATCCTGGAATTCGACGAGGACGCCCGTCACAGCCTCGAGCGCGGAGTCAATGCGCTCGCCGATGCCGTGAAGGTGACCCTGGGCCCGAAGGGCCGCAACGTCGTCATCAACAAGAAGTGGGGCGCTCCGACCATCACGAATGATGGCGTCACGATCGCCCGCGAGATCGAGCTCGAGGATCCCTACGAGAACCTCGGCGCCCAGCTCGCCAAGGAGGTCGCCACCAAGACGAACGATGTCGCAGGCGACGGCACCACGACCGCTACCGTCCTGGCCCAGGCCATGGTCCGCGAAGGCCTGAAGCAGGTTGCCGCAGGCGCGTCGCCGATGGATATCAAGCGCGGTATCGACAAGGCCGTCACCGCGATGATCGACGAGCTGCACCGCGTGGCGCGTCCGGTCGCCGGCAAGGAGGAGATCGCCCAGGTCGCGACCATTTCCTCACAGGATTCCGAGATCGGTTCGCTCATCGCCGATGCCTTCGACAAGGTTGGCAAGGACGGCGTCATCTCCGTCGAGGAGTCGAGCACCACGGCGATGGAGCTCGAGTTCACTGAGGGCATGCAGTTCGACAAGGGCTACATCTCCCCGTACTTCGTTACCGACCAGGAGCGCATGGAGGCTGTTCTCGAGGATGGTCGCGTCCTCCTCGTGCAGGGCAAGATCAGCTCCGTCCAGGAATTGCTCCCGCTGCTCGAGAAGGTCGTTCAGGCGAGCAAGCCGCTCCTCATCATCGCCGAGGACGTCGATGGCGAGGCGCTTTCCACGCTCGTCGTGAACCGCATCCGAGGTACGTTCTCCTCGGTCGCCGTCAAGGCCCCGGCATTCGGTGATCGGCGCAAGGCCGTGCTCGAGGACATCGCCGTCCTCACCGGCGCGCAGGTCGTGTCGGCTGAGGTTGGCCTCAAGCTCGACCAGGTCGGCCTCGAGGTGCTCGGCTCAGCCCGCCGCATCATCGTGACGAAGGACAACACCACCATCGTCGACGGCGGGGGCGAGCACTCCGCGGTTTCCGATCGCGTGGCCCAGATCAAGAATGAGATCGAGCGCACAGACTCCGACTGGGACAAGGAGAAGCTCCAGGAGCGTCTCGCCAAGCTCAGCGGCGGCGTCGTCGTCATCAAGGTCGGCGCTCACACCGAGGTCGAGCTCAAGGAGAAGAAGCACCGCATCGAGGATGCCGTCTCGGCGACTCGCGCGGCAATCGAGGAGGGCATTGTCGCCGGTGGCGGCGCAGCACTCGTCCAGGCTGCTGCTGTGCTGACCTCCGATCTCGGGCTCACCGGTGATCAGGCGACCGGCGTCGGCATCGTGCGACGCTCGGCAGTAGAGCCGCTGCGCTGGATCGCGGAGAACGCCGGCGAGCGCGGCTACGTCGTCGTGTCGAAGGTTGCTGAGCTTCCCCTCGGCCACGGCCTGAACGCGGCCACGGGCGAGTACGTCGACATGATCGCAGCCGGTGTCATCGATCCGGTCAAGGTCACGCGCTCAGCGCTGCAGAATGCTGCGTCGATCGCGGCGATGCTCCTCACCACGGAGGTCCTCGTCGTCGAGAAGAAGGAAGAGGAGCCGGCAGCCGGTGGCAATGGCCACGGGCACGGACACTCGCACTAGATCGCTCGCCTTCGCGAGGGCAGCACGCTCAAGCGAAAGCAATGGAAAGGCCGCGTCAGGAGCTCGCTCCCAGCGCGGCCTTTCCATTTCCACCCCACCTCGGCATTTCGTCCAGAATCCGGATCGAATGGCCAACATCTGACCGAAATGTCGGAATTATTGGTCATTTCAACCGGAGTCCGCTCGCGAACATGGGTGCGGAAAGTCGGTAGAAGGTCTCGGAGGCACTCCGGTTAGGGCCCAAGTCGATGTCTCACAGGTGTCCGCCCGGGGTACCGCGCTAAGCCCAGGACGTTCGTCGGAGGCCCTGCTGGGCGGATGATTACTGGGCCAGCTCACGAGGCAGGCGGTGGCGCAATGCGCTGCATGGCGACATCGGGCGGACGTCGCCGACAGGGATGAACCGGCCGTCGGCGTCAGGATGAAATGCCCAGAATCCGGATGAAATGACCAAACGCTTGGTCATTTCACCCGGATTCTGGATGAAGCGACTGAGGGGGGTGGGGTGGTTGGTTGGGCTAGCTGGCGAGGATTGCGGCGCTGGCTGCTGCTGTGCGTTCGCGGGCGAGTGCCTGCTTGCGACGGTACATAGTCTCGCGGTCCTCCTCGGACATGCCGCCCCACACTCCGTAGGGCTCGCGGGCCGCGAGGGCGTGGGTCCTGCACTCGTCGAGGACCGGGCAGCTGCGGCAGATGCGCTTTGCCTGGTCCGCGCGGGAGTCACGGGCCGCACCCCGTTCACCCTCGGGGTGGAAGAACGCATTGGGATCCTCGCCGCGGCAGGCTCCCTGCAGCTGCCAGTCCCAGAAGTCCGCGTTTGGACCGGGAAGGCGGGATACGTCGGCCACGGGAGACCTCCTAAGTGATGGTGCGTTCCGTTCCTGATGACCGGATTTACAAACCATACAAAACGTTGCATAGGTTGGTCAAGATGGCTCAACCGTCAGAATCCTGTCCCCCTACCCCGCGAAGAGATGCGATTCGGGGCATTGGCACTCACAATGTGGTGATGCAGCCCGCTCGAGTCGCCCCCGGCCTCACGGTTTCGGCCGTGGCACGCCGTCTCGGGGTCGCGCCCGCCACGCTGCGCACATGGGACCGCCGCTACGGCCTGGGCCCATCCGGTCACGAGGCAGGCTCACATCGGCGCTACTCGGCGCAGGACATGGTTCGACTCGAGCACATGCGCCGGCTCGTCATCGCCGGGGTTCCCCCGGTCGACGCGGCCCGCGATGCGCTCCACACCGAGATTTTTCCGACTGACGAGACTGCACTCGAGCCAGCGCAAAGACAGGTGGCCTCGGTCGCTGAACTCATCCGACATCCCGCTGCCTCGACAAGCACCGCGATTCCCGAGGGCCTGGGTAGGCACGGCGGCGGGCGCGTCATCGCCCTTCCCGGCGCATCGGCGACCTCGCGCGGTCTGGCCCGGGCAGCCCTGGCCCTCGACGGGCCGACCTGCACGGCCATCATCGACGATTCGGTAGAGGCCCATGGCGTCGTCACGACCTGGAACGACCTCCTCGTGCCGGTACTCGCGGGGGTGGGCGAGCGATGGCGTTCGAGCGGCAAGGGCATCGAGATCGAGCACACGCTCACCGGGGCCGTCGTCACATCGCTATCAGAGGTCATGCACAGGCTCAAGGCTCCCCTCAATGCGCGCGCGGTCATCCTCGCGGCCGCCGACCGCGAGCAGCACTGCTTGCCGCTCTGGGCAGTGGCAGCAGGGCTGGCAGAGCGCCGGATCGCCGTTCGACTCCTGAGCGAGCCGATGCCGGCTGCCTCCCTGGCCCAGGCGGTCCAGCGCATCGGACCCGCAGCGGTACTCGTGTGGTCGCAGACGAACCTCACGGGCGACCCGCAGGAGGTGGCCTCGCTGCCGCACTTTCGCCCCATGCCGAGCGTCCTCGTGGGCGGCCCGGGATGGGGCGGCGAGCTGCCGCGAGGGGTGGATCGCGTCTCGAGCCTCAGCGATGCGGTCGCGCGAATTGCGCGTGCCGTCGGCGAGTAGCCTTAGCTGACTCAGCAGCCCAAGACATCGGAGCCCGCGTTGGCCATCGGCAGGCAAGACGATCCCCTCGCCAGCGAAGGCGGTGCGGCTGAACATGAACAGGTGCGCTCGAAGTTTGGGTATCTCGGACTCACCTATGACGATGTCCTCCTGCTCCCAGCGGAGTCCGACGTCGTCCCGAGCGAGGTCGATACCTCATCACGGGTGACCCGCAACATCACTGTTCGAATGCCACTCATCTCGAGCGCCATGGACACTGTCACCGAGGCGCGAATGGCCATTGCCATGGCGCGTCAGGGCGGCGTGGGGGTGCTCCATCGCAACCTGCCGATCGACGATCAGGCGGCGCAGGTCGACCTCGTCAAGCGCTCCGAGGCCGGTATGGTCACGAACCCGGTGACCTGCCTGCCGACCGACACCCTCGCGCAAGTCGACCGACTCTGCGGTCGCTACCGGATCTCGGGTGTCCCGGTGGTCGACGCCAACGGCATTCTCGTGGGGATCGTCACCAATCGCGACATGCGATTCGAGGACGACATGGGCAAGCCCGCGTCGGCGGTCATGACCCCCATGCCCCTTGTCACCGCGCGGGTGGGTATCGACCCGAATGAGGCACTCGCACTCCTCGCGACCCGCAAGGTCGAGAAGCTTCCGCTCATCGACGCGGATGGACGATTGACCGGGCTGTTCACCGTCAAGGATTTCGTGAAGGCCGATAAGTACCCCCACGCTACGAAGGATCCGAGTGGCCGGCTCGTCGTCGGCGCCGCCGTCGGGGTCGGTGAGGATGCGCGCAAGCGCGCTCATGCGCTCGCAGACGCGGGAGTCGACTTCCTCATCGTCGACACGGCGCACGGGCACTCCAGGGCCGTCATCGACATGGTTCGATTGCTCAAGCTCGAGACCTCGATCGACATCGTCGGCGGAAACGTCGCGACGAGGGCTGGCGCACAGGCGCTTGTCGATGCCGGGGCCGACGGCATCAAGGTGGGCGTCGGGCCGGGCTCCATCTGCACGACCCGGGTGGTGGCCGGCGTCGGGGTTCCGCAGATCTCCGCCATCTACGAGGCCTCGCTCGCCGCAGGCCCCGCAGGGGTCCCGCTCATCGGCGATGGCGGCCTCCAGTACTCAGGTGACATTGCGAAGGCCATCGTCGCCGGCGCCGACACCGTCATGCTCGGATCGCTGCTCGCCGGAACGGAGGAGGCACCCGGCGATGTGGTGTTCGTCGGGGGCAAGCAGTTCAAGTCCTACCGCGGCATGGGCTCCCTCGGCGCGATGCAGTCCCGCGGAGAGGCGCGCTCGTACAGCAAGGACCGCTACTTCCAGGACGATGTCCTGAGCGACGACAAGCTCGTCCCCGAAGGCATCGAAGGGGTCGTTGCCTACCGGGGGCCGCTCAGCAATGTCGCCCATCAGCTTGTCGGCGGCCTGCGGGCGTCCATGGGCTACTCGGGAGCCGCGACCATCGCCGAACTCCATGAGAAGGGCTCCTTCGTCCGCATCACCGCCGCCGGACTGCGCGAGAGCCACCCCCACGACGTCCAGATGGTCATCGAAGCCCCCAACTACTCAAGCCGATAGGAACCCGTTGAACGACATCCAGATCGGCGGCCAGAAGCGGGCCCGTCGCGCCTATTCGTTTGACGAGGTGGCGATCGCCCCGAGCCGGCGAACCCGAGATCCGCAGGAGGTCTCGACCTCGTGGACCATTGATGCCTACCACTTTGACCTTCCGTTCATCGCCGCACCGATGGACTCCGTCGTGTCGCCGGCGAGCGTTCGTGCCCTCGGTGCCCTCGGCATGCCGGCCGCGCTCAACCTCGAGGGAGTATGGGGCCGCTACGAGGACCCAGAGCCGCTCCTTCGCGAGATCGCCGCGCTCGACGGTGATCGGGTCACCTCGAGGATGCAGGAGATCTACTCGACGCAGCCCGTCGACCTCGACCTCGTAGCGCAGCGCATCGCGGACCTCAAGGCCGCCGGCGTCACGGTCGTGGCTGCGGTGAGCCCGCAGGGCACCGCGGCCCTCGCGCCAGTCGCCGCCGCCGCTGGCGCCGACATGATCGTGATCCGGGGCACGACGGTCTCGGCCGAGCACGTGAGCGGCGATGGCGTCCCGCTCAACCTCAAGGAGTTCATCCACCAGCTGGACGCTCCCGTCATCGTCGGAGGCTGCGCCACCTATCAGGCCGCACTGCACCTCATGCGAACCGGTGCGGCCGGTGTTCTCGTCGGATTCGGCGGCGGCTCGGCGCATACGACCGCCGATGTCCTCGGGGTCAGGGTGCCGATGGCGAGCGCCGTCAGCGACGTCGCCGCCGCGCGCCGCGACTACCTCGACGAGTCGGGTGGACGCTACGTCCACGTCATCGCCGATGGGGCTATGGGGCGCAGCGGTGACATCGTGAAGGCCTTCGCGTGCGGAGCCGACGCCGCGATGCTCGGCTCGGTGCTGGCCCGGGCGACCGATGCCCCCGGGGCGGGCGCGCACTGGGGTGCTGAGGCATGGCATCCGCACCTGCCCCGCGGTCAGCGCAACCTGCTGCCGCAGGTCGGTGCCTTCGCGCAGGTGCTCCACGGTCCCTCGGACAACGCGGAGGGCACGCTCAACATCGTTGGCGCGCTGCGCAAGGCGATGGCCACGACAGGCTACAGCGATGTCAAGGAGTTCCAGCGGGTCGAAATGGTGGTCACTGCGTGACCGTTCAGGTCACCTCGATCGATCCCGCGGTCATCGAACGGCTGCTCGGCCGCGCGGTTCTCGGTGACGCGGCCCTCACCAGGGTCGTCCTCGCCCCCTTCACCGGGGAGCCCCTCTACTCGCTGCCGCTCTCCGGCGGGCCCGAGGTGCTGCGCGCCGCTGAAGGGGCGCGCCGCGCACAGGTGGAATGGGCAGCCCGGCCGGTGCGCGAGCGCTGCCGCATCGTCCTCGCCTTCCATGATCTCGTCCTCAAGCGCCGCGATACCGCACTCGACATCGTGCAACTCGAGACGGGCAAGGCCCGGCGCGATGCAATGGAGGAACTCCTCGATGTCCTCGTTACCGCACGGCACTACGGGCGCGATGCCCGCCGCCTCCTGCGGCCGATCCGTCACCGCGGGGTATTCCCGCTCATGGTGGGGGTGCAGGAACTGCATCACCCACGCGGGCTCATCGGGGTGCTCGCCCCCTGGAACTACCCCCTCACACTGGCGGTGAGCGATGCCATCCCGGCGCTGCTCGCGGGCAATGCCGTCATCCTCAAGCCCGACGTCCAGACCACGCTCACCGCGCTATGGGCCATCGACCTGCTCATCGAGGCGGGCGTCCCGGCGGAGCTCATCCCGGTCGTGACCGGTGAGGGCCCCGAAGTCGGCCCCTTCGTGATCGAGGAGGTCGACTACGTCATGTTCACAGGGTCTACGCGGGTCGGGCGCGAGGTTGCCCGTCGATGCGGGGAGCGGCTGATCGGCCACTCGATGGAACTCGGCGGCAAGAACGCCATGATCGTCCGAGCCGATGCCGACATCGAGCAGGCGTCGGAGATCGCCGTTCGCTCCTCCTTCTCCAACTCAGGGCAGCTGTGCATCTCGATGGAGCGCATCTACGTGCATGAGCGCGTGTACGAGGCCTTCGCCGCGGCATTCGTCCGGCGCATCGCGGCGATGACCATGAAGCCAGGGGTCGGCTGGGGTGCAGACATGGGCTCGCTCATCTCGGCAGCACAGGTCGACCGAGTGCTCGGGCATATCTCCGACGCGACGGGGCGTGGCGCGCGCGTGCTGGCCGGCGGCCGTCACCGCCCTGACATCGGGCCCTACTACGTCGAGCCGACGGTCCTCGAAAACGTGACCATGCAAATGTCCCTCTGCGACGAGGAGACCTTCGGCCCCGTCGTGGCGCTGTACCAGGTGGCGTCGGACGAGGAGGCGATCACGGAGGCGAATGCCTCGTCCTACGGGCTCAATGCGGCGGTGGTGACCCGCGACCATCGGCAGGGCCGCCGAATCGCCGCCCGGCTCCGCGCGGGCACGGTCAACGTCAACGAGGGGTACGCCGCAGCGTGGGGGAGCACGCGCGCTCCCATGGGAGGCATGGGTGAATCCGGCATGGGCCGACGGCACGGCGACGAGGGACTGCTCAAGTACACCGAGCCGCAGACGGTCGCCCATCAGCGGTTCCTCGGATTCGGTGCCCCATTCGGGTGGTCGGATGAGCGCTGGGGCGAGACACTTGTGTGGGCCGTCGGGGCTCTGAAACGGCTGGGCCTGAAGTAGGTCCGTGAACTGCGGGAGGAAGCATGTCTGACGTAGACGTCGCGATCATCGGATCTGGCTTCGGCGGGTCCGTGTCCGCCCTGCGGCTCACGGAAAAGGGCTATCGGGTGTCGGTCTTCGAGGCTGGCCGCCGGTTCGCCGATGCAGACCTCCCGAAGACCTCCTGGCGGCTGCGCTCGTTCCTGTGGGCCCCGCGCCTGGGCCTCACGGGGATCCAGCGCATCCACATTCTCAAGGACGTCGTGGTCCTCGCCGGCGCCGGCGTCGGTGGCGGTTCGCTGAACTACGCGAACACCCTCTACGTCCCGCCCAAGCAGTTCTTCGACGACGTGCAGTGGTGCCACATCACCGACTGGGCGCAGGAACTTGCACCGCACTACGACCAGGCCTCGCGCATGCTCGGCGTCATCGACAACCCACTCATGACCCGCAGCGACCTCATCATGAAGGCGATCGCCGACGACATGGGCGTCGGCCATACGTTTCGGCTGACGCCGGTCGCGGTCTACTTCGGCGACGGCCCCGGCGTCACGCGCGAGGATCCGTTCTTCGGCGGAGCCGGGCCATCCCGAACGGGGTGCACCCACTGCGGCTCATGCATGACCGGGTGCCGGATCGGCGCGAAGAACACCCTCCCGAAGAACTATCTCGCGCTCGCCGAGGGCGCTGGCGCCACCGTCCACCCCCTTACGACCGTTGTCGCGATCGACGAGCAGGCGGGTGGCGGGTTCGTCATCACGACCGAGCGCACGGGTGCCTGGGTCCGGCGCCGCCGCCGCACCTTCACGGCCGATCACGTCATCATGGCCGCTGGTACCTACAACACCCAGCGGCTCCTCCACCGCATGAAGGACGATGGTCGGCTGCCGAACCTCTCACCGGCACTCGGCCGACTGTCCAGGACGAACAGCGAGTCGATCCTCGGGGCCGTGGCGCGCTCCGCGGACAGCGACTACACCCAGGGCGTCGCCATCACGTCTAGTTTCTTCCCCGACGAGAACACGCACGTCGAAGCGGTGCGGTACGGCAAGGGGTCGAATTCGATGGGCCTGCTGCAGTCGGTGCTCACGGTTCCGCAGGAGGGCAGGGCTCGCTGGCGCGTGTGGACGCGTGAGATGGTCCGGCAGCGTCGCCAGGCAGTGGCGCTGCTCAATGTGCATCGTTGGAGCGAGCGGGCCGTCATCTCCCTAGTGATGCAGGCGGTCGACAATTCGCTCACGCTCACCGGCGGACGATCCTGGCTCGGGCGCTGGAAGCTCACGACCCGCAAGGACGAGTCGCGTCCGGCTCCGACCTACATTCCGGCAGCGGCCGATGTCGTTCACCGAATCGCCGACAAGATCGACGGCGTCCCCGGGAGCAACGTGTTCGAGAGCTTCGACGCGGCGATGACCGCGCACTTCGTCGGGGGCTGCGTCATCGCCGCCGATCCCGAGCACGGCGTCATCGACCCCTACCACCGTGCATTCGGGCATCCGGGGCTGCACATCGTGGACGGCTCGGCCATCACCGCGAACCTCGGAGTCAATCCGTCGCTCACGATCACGGCGCAGGCTGAGCGTGCGATGTCGATGTGGCCGAACAAGGGCGAGGCGGACCAGCGGCCGGCCGTCGGCGAGCAGTACCGGCCAGTGGACGCATGCGCACCGCGGAGCCCGGTCGTGTCGGCCGAAGCGGTCGGCGCCCTGCGCATCGTCGTTCACGGCGCCTGACCGGCTGTCGCGCGACACGCCGATGAGGTGGGCCGACCGATCGCTGATCGTGAGGATTCCTCCATTCCGCATCGGCGCGATCCTCGGTACGTTTCCATTGCCGGTTCTGCCGCCGATGGCTGAGCAGACCGGCCGTTGGCGCAGGGAGTGACCCGACTCGTGGGGGGTTCGGGTCGCTCCCTGCCCTTCGCACCATTCACGTTCATTCATGGCTGGGGGAGACGATGCGCGATTACCTGGGCGGCCGTGAGGTCACGGAGACCCTTGACGTCGATCGGCCGGGGGACAGGCGAATGCTCGGCATGACCTTGGTGCGTGCCCGGGAGAGATCGGGTCGCACTGTCCACTCGGTGACGTCAGCTGCGGGCATTTCAGCAGCCGATCTCGCGCTCACGGAGAGCGGTGAGGCGGCACTGCCTGCGGCCCGTCTCGTCGATGTCCTCCACGCCCTGCACGTGCCGGTCGGCATGGCGGTTGATGGCAGCCTCGTGCTCGTCTGCCAGCCGGACGGGTCCCGGTTGGCCATCCGGTACCGAACCCCTTATGAATTCGCCGGCAGCATGTCTCGGGTCGAGATTGATGGCTCGCGGGAGGGCGACCGGATTCGCGTGCTCCGGGGTCGAGTCAGCGAGCTGCTCGGCGAGGCGGGGGAGAGAGCCCTGACGAGCGTGCTCAACATGCTCGAGGCCCCTCGCGGGGAGGATGTCTCGCTCGCCTGATCGAGGTTCGGGGTGAGGGCCAAGATGGCGACCGGCCGAGCCCTCAGCCGGACGCTGGGGGATTTGGGGCCACTGCTGGAAGGCGAACCTCGAAGGTCGAGCCGTCGCCCGGATTGCGCCGAGCGAGCACGCTGCCTGCGTGCTGCTCCACCAGGGTGCGCACGATGTGCAGCCCCAGGCCGCTCCCCTCGGGCCCGAGGTCTGGTGAGGCCCGGACGTAGGGCTCGAAGATGTCGACGTCCAGCGGGATTCCAAGGCCCTCATCGGTTATGGACGTGACGATGCAGTCGTCCTCGCGCCACGTAGCGACCCAGATGGCTCGGCCCGACGGTGAGTACTTTGCCGAATTCTCGAGCAACTGATCGACGATTTGGCGGTAGACGCTCGGCGGGCAGCGGGCCAAGAGTCCACCTGCAGCCTCCAGCGAGATGTCGCAGCCAAGGGCAGCCTCGAAGGCGTGGACGCTGAGCGCGAGCAGCAGACTGGTGTCGGCTGACGGTTGCTCGCCGGGGCCGCCTCGGCCGTGCTCCCTGAGTTCATCGATGTCCTCATTGATTGCCGTGATGGTGCGGGCGATGATGGTCGAGATGCGTTCGGCGGCATGCTGCTTGGTATCGGCGTCGAGGCCGATGTCGTCGCCGGCGAGGAGTTCGGCCCACCCCGCAGCCGCCGAGAGGGGCGTCTTGATCTGATGCTCGTTCATTGCGAGGGCGCTCAGCCGTTGGGTGAACGCGAGCTCCCGGGCCTCACGGGCAGACTCCTCGGCGGTGACATCGCGGACGATCAGGGTGATGAGCCCGGGTGCAACGGGCTCGGCCACCAGATGGAGGGCTCGAGGGGCACCCTGGCCATCCGCCGGGTGGATGAGGCGCTCCCGGCCGGAGTGAGAGCGATTGACCTCATCGAGGAGGTCATCAATAGCCCAGCCGAGCGAGGCGGTGTCAGCCTCGACGAGGGAGTCCCGACTAGGTCCTAGGAAGGTCGTGTCGAGGCCACCGAGCGCGGCGGCGATACGCCAGGTTCCTGATCCGGTCTCGGAATCCGAATCGAGTCGCATGGCGACGGTGGCATGGTGGCTTGCTTCGACGATGGCCCGCAGTTGCTCTTCGAGGGCTCTTGCCAGGAGGGCTCGTCGAAGGAGCAGTCGCTGGGATCGAGTGCAGGTGATCATGAGGATGATGAGTGCCGCAATAAGAATAGCAAAAACTATGAAAATGGCGACCTTCGTGGAATCGACCAACGGGAATGACCCCGCATGTGGTAGCCGATACGACGACTGCATGGACCAACACCCCGATTCACGGATATACGGGCTTTCCGGTTGCGCTTCTCTCGCCGCGAGAGGGGCTCGGACAACCCCATCTCGATGCGCCCTTCACGTTAGGCGATCGGCACCCGACCGCAAGGAAGCGCACGCCGTTTAGGGAACTGTTGACCGGACCTGTCTGGTCAAAACTCATTGTGCACCAGCGATTCGTTCATGGATCGCTCACGATCTCGTCCTACGGTCATTCCATGAGTCATGTGCTGCTCGTCGAGGACGACGCCGATCTCCGAGAGGTTCTGGGGGTCGCATTCTCATCGATCAATGGGTGGAACGTGTCGAGTGCCGCGACGGGACGGGCAGCTCTTGCCGAACTCGCTGGATCCGATCCGAGCCTCGTCCTCTGCGATGTGCACCTCGGCGACCACCTGGCGACCGACGTGATGAGCGTTGCAGTCCAGTCGGGGATTCCGACCCTCGTGCTGACGGCGAGTCGCACCGATGATGCGTTGACATCGCTCATTCCGTCCGGTGTGGCAGGGATTCTGGCGAAGCCCATCGATCCGCATGCCCTGTGCGAGTTGAGTCGCGATCTCGTGACCGAGTCGCTGGCGGGTGGCGAGTCGCGCGCAGGACGAGTCGGCCTGCAGCCAGCAGCGGCACTCGCGGAGGACCCGCTCGTCTTCTCGTTCATGGCGGAAAGGCGGCCACGCGTGGCCCGAGACGCGATGAACGCGCTGAGCGGCGGATCGGACTTGAGTCGCGCCGACGTTCATCGCCTCGTCGGCCGGCTCTCGATGTACGGGCTGCACGAATCGGCCGAGGCACTTCGCGATGCCGAGGAGTCGATGGCGATCGGGCGAAGCGCAGCCGATGGTTCCGTGAACGACAGCATCGTCCGGGCGCGTCACGGACTCGTGGAGTTCATCGCGCGATCGTGATGAACGGGCACGTCCAATGGGGGACCTAACTCGAAGGGAGCACGTCTAATGGGCAACGCAACGATTCTGGTGGTGGACGACGATCAGGACGTCCTTGACATCGTTCGACTGGGCTTGGAGGCGGACGGCTTCAGTGTCATCGAAGCCATGGACGGCGAGTCGGCGATCACGGCCTTCGAAGCGCATCGACCCTCAGCGGTCGTTCTCGATGTTGGCATTGGTCGGCCCAATGGCATCGAGGTGTGTCGGTTTCTCAGGGGGGTGAGCGCCGTCCCGATCATCATGCTCACGGCCAGACGTGACGAGGTCGATGAACTCGTGGCACTCGCTGCGGGCGCCGATGACTACGTCAAGAAGCCGTTCAGCACGCGAGTGCTGGCAGCAAGGCTGTCGGTCCGACTCGAGCACCGAGTGGAGCCCGCCCCGTCGGAGGTGCTGCGCTTCCGCAACCTCGCGCTCGACCTCGAGGCGAGGAGCGTCACGGTCGATGGCGTTCCCATCGGTCTCACGCGAACCGAGTTCGAGATCCTTGCACTGCTCCTCGGCCGACCGCGTCGCGTGTTCACCAGAGCGGAAATGATCGACGCGGTGTGGAGCCAGGAATGGTTCGGTGACTACCACCTTGTCGAGACCCACACGTCCCGGATGCGACGAAAGATCGTCGACGCAGGTGGGCCGCGCGTCGCGATTGCCGTGCGCGGGGTGGGCTACCGGCTCGCAGAGGATCTCGAGCAACTCGCCAGCGCCTAGCAGCCCCTTTTGCCGTTTGTCCCATGAAGTGGGGGAACCGGGAGAATGAGGAGCCCGGTCGGCTGACGGGCGGGCCGCCGGTAGTCTGCGGTGCGATGTCCAATGAGCAGCCGGCGACGGCCTTGAAGCCCGCGGGCGAGGCACCGCCCACGTATCTGGGCCGGGCCATCGCCGCGACGGCGTGCTGCTTCCTGCCACTGGGCCTCGTCGCGGTGTACTTCGGCTGGCGCTCGGCGAGGGCGACGGCGAGCGGTGACCTCGCCGGGGCGGCGCAATCCTCGAAGGTGGCGCGGCGATGGCTCATTGCGGCGGTCATCATCGGCGTGCTCCTCGATCTGCTGATCGTGGTGGCACTCGGACTGCTCGGGGCCTTCCCCTCCTCCGGCGCTCAATAGGATTTCTGACGTGGCAGACGTGCAGCAGACAGTCCTCGTCGTTGACTTCGGGGCTCAGTACGCGCAACTCATCGCCCGCCGCGTGCGCGAGGCGCGGGTCTACTCCGAGGTCGTTCCCCATACGATCACCGCTGACGAGATGCGTCGCCGCAATCCGGCAGCGATCCTTCTGAGCGGTGGGCCGTCCAGCGTGTACGAGCCCGGCGCACCGCAACTCGACGCCGGGATCCTCGACCTCGGGGTGCCGGTATTCGGCATCTGCTACGGATTCCAGGCGATGGCCCAGGTGTTGGGCGGCACGGTGGCGAACAACGGCCAGCATGAGTTCGGCGGCACGGCACTGCGCGTGATCGATCCCGGAGCCCTGTTCGACGGACTGCCTCCCGAGCAGGGCGTGTGGATGTCGCATGGAGACTGCGTGACCAACGCACCACCTGGCTTCACGGTGACGGCATCGTCGCCGGGCGCCCCCGTGGCTGCATTCGAGAGCACCGAGCGGCGGTTCGCCGGCGTGCAATACCACCCTGAGGTGAAGCACAGCGCATTCGGCCAGGCGGCGATCGAGAACTTCCTGTTCCGGATCGCCGGCCTGTCGCCAACCTGGACGATGGCCAGTCTCATCGAGGAGCAGGTCGCATCGATTCGCTCGCAGGTTGGCGCGGGGCGAGTGATCTGCGGGCTGTCCGGGGGAGTCGACTCAGCGGTGGCCGCGGCCCTCGTCCACCGCGCAGTGGGCGACCAGCTCACCTGCGTGTTCGTCGATCACGGACTGCTGCGCCAGGGCGAGGCCGAGCAGGTCGAACGGGATTACGTCGCAGCGACCGGCATTACCCTCGTGGTCGTCGATGCGAAGCGGAGATTTCTCGAGGCGCTCGCCGGGGTCAGCGATCCCGAGACCAAGCGCAAGATCATCGGACGCGAGTTCATCCGGGTATTCGAGGAGGCGGAGCGTGGCATCATCGCCGACGCGGGCACCGAGGGCGAGAAGGTGGAGTTCCTCGTCCAGGGCACCCTCTACCCGGACGTTGTCGAGTCCGGAGGCGGCAGCGGCACCGCGAACATCAAGAGCCACCACAACGTCGGCGGACTCCCAGAGGACCTCGAGTTCACGCTCGTCGAGCCGCTGCGCGCGCTGTTCAAGGATGAGGTGCGGCAGGTGGGCCTCGACCTCGGCCTCCCGCCCGAGATCGTGTGGCGGCACCCATTCCCCGGTCCGGGCCTTGCGATCCGCATCGTCGGCGCCGTCGACGAGGAGCGATTGTCGATCCTGCGTGCTGCCGATGCCATCGCGCGAGAGGAACTCACGAACGCCGGCCTAGACCGCGACGTCTGGCAGTTCCCGGTCGTCCTGCTCGCCGATGTGCGCTCGGTGGGGGTGCAGGGCGACGGACGAACCTACGGGCACCCGATCGTGCTCCGGCCGGTATCGAGCGAGGACGCGATGACCGCGGACTGGTCGCGGCTGCCCTACGACCTCCTCGCGCGCATCTCGACACGGATCACCAACGAGGTCCGCGACGTCAACCGCGTTACGTTGGACATCACGTCAAAGCCTCCGGGCACGATCGAGTGGGAGTAATGCCATGCAGTTCCTCTACAACCTGATCCTGGTATTGCACTTCGTGGGCCTCGCCAGCCTGCTCGGCGGGTTCATCGTGCAGATGAAGTCGGCCGACAAGGGCGTGAATCCGGCCATGTGGCACGGTGCGCTCACCCAGCTCGTCACCGGCGTGCTCTTGGTCGGCATCGCCGAATCGGGTTCGCTCGAGGATGAGCCGCTCGACATGACGAAGATCTCGGTCAAGCTGCTCATCGTGCTCGTCATCACCGTGCTCGCGTTCATCGGCCGCAAGAAGCAGCCGCCGCAGGTTCCGCTCTGGGGCATCATCGGCGCGCTCACCCTCGTGAACGTCATCATCGCCGTCTTCTGGTAGCTGTCGACCAGGCTGGGCGCGGTCAGGCGGTGTCGATGACCATGAACGCCTCGGCGAGGCGGCCCTCGGCTAGGCCCGCCTCGGCGGCCTGCATGGTCATCCACTCCCGGATTCGACCGGGGAGGTCCTCCATGTGCGCGGTCTGGCTGGCGTGCGCTTCAAGGGCTGCCACCTTGCGGTCGAAGTGCTCGGTGGCATCGACGTAGTGGTTGGGGGTTGGCGTGCCGAACACCCACACCTCGGGCACGGCCCAGTCGGCGAGGCCCTCGTCCTGGAGCAGCGTCGGGTGCGCGAATGGGTTGCGCGCGTCGGGGTACACGGCGAAGATCGCGGCCTCGCCGGCGGCGAGGTGATCGGGGTGCGAGGCGTAGATGCGGTTCCAGTTGCGGTCGGGGGACTGGATGAGCATGCGCTGCGGACGCACCTGGCGGATGGCGCGGCTGATGTCGCGGCGTAGGTCATGGGTGACGGTGAGCTCTCCGTCGGTGTAGCCGAGGAACCGGACGTCGTGGACCCCGAGGATCTCACCGGCTGCTCGCTGCTCGGAGCGCCTGATGCCGGGGATCTCGGAGCGAGGGACATCGTGGTCGGAGCCTCCGGCGTCGCCGTCGGTGATGATGCAGTACGTGACGGTGATGCCCGCGGCGGTGGCTGCGGCGATCGTGCCGCCGGCGCCGAAATCGACGTCGTCGGGGTGGGCCGTCACGACGAGGATGCGCTCGATCTGGGTGTCGTCCAGCATGTGTTTCCTCACTGGCCCGCAGCGAATCCGGGCGGTTCAAGTGACGTCAGGGTGAAGTGGGCGAGGAATCCCCCGGGCTCACCGCGCCACAGTAGTAACTTTCGCCACTTCCGTGACACCATAACAAGGTGCTTCCCCGCCGATTAGGGCATTCTGCCCTGCGCCGCCTGCTGCCCGGTACTCCGGGTCAGTTGATTGCGGGGCTCAAGTGGGGGTCGCTTCGCGGGGGGCTCAAGAGGGGTCCGGTGATCGCGGTCGTGTCCCTGCTGAGCGCAGCACTCCTCCTTCCGCTCGCCAGCGCGACCGATAGTCCGTCAGGGTGGCAGTCCTCGAACTGGACCGGAGTCGTTGCCGGGCCTCCCGTCCCCGGCGCCGGGCTGCCCCCCGCCGTCGTCCCAGTCGGGACCACCCCGCTTCCGGCTGAGTACGACGTCGACCCGACGTACGAGGGTCAAGCCCAGTGCGACCCGTCGGTCAAGCCCGGGGCGCAGCGGCTCACCGACCTCATCAAGGCGACCTACGGGGTTGATCAGACGGTCTGGATCCCGCGGGGCTGCAATGTGGGCGGGCAGAGCGAGCACAAGGAGGGCAGGGCCATCGATTGGATGACCGATGTGCGCAAGGCCCAGGAGCGAGCCAACGCGGAGGCCTTCCTCACGTGGCTGATGGGTCCGGACGCGACGGGCCGGCCCTATGGCAATGCGATCCGTCTCGGCGTCATGTACATCGGCTGGAACGACCGGATCTGGCGGGGCTACGAGATCGACCGCGGCTGGACGGAACTGAAGGGCTGCTTCTCGAAGCCGGAGAAGTCATCCGACACGACCTGCCATCGAAATCACATCCACATCTCGCTCACCTGGGATGGCGCGACCGGGACCAACTCATTCTGGGACGGGTCAGCGGCCACCGCGCCCTATTGCGCACGGAAGTCCACGGGTGCGACGACCGCCGATGAGACCGTCAAGGGCGACATGATCGCGGTCGAGCCGGTGCGGGTCCTCAGCACCGCCGAGGGCCTTGGCATCGAGCAGCGCTGCCGACTGCAGCAGGACCGCTGGTCGGGCGACAGCCACCGCATCTTCGCGAATGTGCTCGGCCAGGGGGCGGTTCCCGCCACCGGGGTATCGGGCGTCAGGATTCGACTCACCGCGGTCCAGTCCAATGCCCCATCGACGGTTCGGGTGTGGTCACCCGGTCAGGCGAAGAGCCAGCCCGCGGTGAAGGTCGGCATGAGCAGTGACGCGGCGGCGGAGGTTATCGTCCCGGTTGCGTCGGACGGAACGATCGCCCTCGCGACCTCGGCAGGGGCGACGGATCTCGCGGTCGACGTGCTCGGCTACTACGTGAGCGGCTCAAGCGGCCCGGCTGCACAGGTCCCGCCGCTGCCCGCACCCGCACCCGCGCCCGCGCCGGCACCTGCTCCGACACTGGCGCCCGAACCCTCGGACTTCTTCCCGCTCGGCTCGGTCATCGGTTACGAGTCAGCAGCCGATGGTCCGCTGAAGCCAGGGGAGGAGCGCAACGTCACTTTGGCCGGAGTTCCGGAGAACGCCCGCTCGGCGCTCATCTTCGTGACGAGCAAGGACGCGACGCGCAAGGGCTCGGTCCGCATCGGCCGAATCGACGACAAGAATGCGGCAGCGCGCTTCGCGTTCCCGAAGGCGAAAATGCACAAGGAGATCATGCTCGTGCCCGTATCGGGCGGTCAGGTGCGCCTGACCGCATCGAAGCGTCCGGCGGTGAGCCTGCGCGTCGAGGTCCTCGGCTACGGGACCGCCGACGCCATGAGAACCGCCACCGGCCTGTCGCCTCGGCCGATGTTCTCGACGGCCTTCGCAGCAGGCCAGACGAAGACGTTCAGCGCGGCCGGGCAGTTCGGCCTGCCGAAGAAGAAGCGGCTGAAGGCGGTGCTCCTTCGCGTGCTGACCCGCAAGAGCGCGCAGGACGGCACGGTCTCGGTGTTCGCCTCCGACGGGGCATCACCCGGCACGCGTTCGGCCCCGGTGGTCGCCAACACCAGGTACGCCGCGATCGTGCTGGCACCGGTCGGCGCGGACGGGAGGATCGCCGTGTCATCGTCGGTGTCCGCAAAGGTCAGGGTGTCAGTGGTCGGGTACGTGACCTAGCCGGACGTTGTATGCGCGCACAGCCTCACTGGTGGTCATCGTTGAGACGGCGGAGCCGGCGTGCAGCGGCTACCTGCACCCGAAGTGCCCTTCGCTCGCCTGCTGGGATGGCTTCGACGCTGACCGCCTCAACGCGTTTCGGCAGGAGGCGATGGACGAATCGGGACCGAGGCGCAGTGGCATCCTGCACATCGAAGTAGATCTCGTAGCAGTCCGAGAGGCCACCGACCGAAGCAAGATGAGCCAATGGAATCCCAGCCATCAACCCCTTGCTCACATCTGTCCAGATGGTGAGCACGCGCCGTTGGAGGTTTGAGTCCTCGAGTTCAAGCAGGTCTTGCCTGAACTCCGGAAGGTACGTTCCGACGGGAGGGGGCCCATCGGCTACTCGAAGTCCGAGCGTGCGAAACCGAGTTCATCGACGAGTTCCTCGAAGGAACCGGCGGTGACCATGCGTCCAGGCGCTCCCGGACAAGAAGTGCCAGATGGATTTCGGCGATAGCCGGCAGCAACTCCTCGAAGAGTGAGAAGGACCGCATGACCCCCTCGGGCTTGCGGTGGTTTCCGAACACCATCGGCGTCGCTCCGACGCCCTCCCTGTGGAATCGCGCAACGGTCTCCCCGAAGCGCTTGCGCGCCTCCCCATTGGGAATGACCTCCAAGAACTCAGTCGCAATAGTGCTCACGATCACCCTTGCCTGACAGGTAAGAATACTGAAACGTGTACAAATATTGCCCTCGGTTGCGTAGAGAGGGCGACAGGGCAGACACCCCACGCTACGGCGGAGGGCTGACATTCACAGAGAAAACGTCAGCGAATCCGCGTTGTGGGTGGCTCCTCCTACGATGGGCGCGTGACCGTCGCCTCCGATCGTGAGACCCGGCTCGTAGAGGACCTCAACGAGTCGCAGCGCGCCGCCGTGGAGCACCGCGGCGGCCCCCTCCTCATCGTCGCAGGGGCTGGGTCGGGCAAGACCCGGGTCCTCACCCGCCGGATCGCGCACCTCCTCGCGGCCGGCGACGCCCAACCGGGCGAGATCCTCGCCATCACCTTCACGAATAAGGCCGCAGGCGAGATGAAGGAACGGGTGGCTGAGCTCATTGGCGCCCGTGCCCGGGTCATGTGGGTCTCGACCTTCCACAGCGCGTGCGTTCGCATCCTGCGCAGCGAGGCATCGCGGCTCGGGGTCACGAGCGGCTTCACCATCTACGACCAGGCCGACTCGCTGCGCCTCATGGGCATGGTGCTCCGCGACCTCGACCTCGACCCGAAGCGCTACACGCCGCGATCCTTCCTCGCCCAGGTCTCGAACCTCAAGAACGAGCTCATCGACTACGAGACCTGCGCTGCCCAGGCGGTGAACCACATGGAGCAGACCCTCGCGGAGGCATACGGCCAGTACCAGGCCCGTCTGCAGCGCGCCAATGCCTTCGACTTCGACGACTTGATCTTCAGCGCCGTCGCGGTCCTCCAACTGTTCCCCGACGTTGCCGAGCACTATCGCCGCCGGTTCCGCCACATCCTCGTCGACGAGTACCAGGACACGAACCACGCCCAGTACACGCTCATCAAGGAGCTCGTCGGACCGGGCACGCCGCAGTTCCCGGCCGGCCAGCTGTGCGTGGTCGGCGATGCAGACCAGTCGATCTACGCCTTCCGAGGCGCGACCATCCGCAATATCGAGGAGTTCGAGCGCGACTACCCGAACGCGCGGACCATCATGCTCGAGCAGAACTACCGGTCAACCCAGACAATCCTCACCGCCGCAAACGCGGTGATCGCCCGCAATTCGAGCAGGCGCGCGAAGAACCTCTGGACCGACTCCGGCCAGGGCGCACCAATCGTCGCGTACGTCGCCGACGACGAGCACGACGAGGCCTCATTCATCGCCACCGAGATCGACCGGCTCACCGACGAGGATGGCGTGAAGCCGGGCGATGTCGCCGTTTTCTATCGCACCAACGCGCAGTCCCGATCGGTCGAAGAGGTGTTCATCCGGGTCGGCATGCCGTACCGCGTGGTGGGGGGCACCAAGTTCTACGAGCGGCGCGAGGTCCGCGATGCACTCGCATACCTTCGCTCGCTCGCCAATCCGACCGACGAGGTCTCGCTCCGCCGGATCCTCAACGTGCCGAAGCGCGGCATCGGCGAGCGGGCCGAGGCCATGGTCGATGCCTTTGGCCAGCGCGAGCGCATCAGCTTCGCCGAGGCCCTCGAGCGGGCGGCGGAGGCACCGGGCATCGCGACGAGGTCGCTTACGAGCATCACCGGGTTCGTCCAGCTCATGACCGACCTGCGCACCCTCGTCGAGTCCGGAGCCGATGCCGCCGTCGTTCTCCAGGCGATCCTCGAGCAGAGCGGCTACCTCGCAGAGCTGCAAGCCTCGGCCGACCCGCAGGACGAAACGCGGGTCGAGAACCTTGCCGAACTCGAGTCCGTGGCGCAGGAGTTCGCGAACGATAACCCCGAGGGCACGCTTGTCGACTTCCTCGAGCGCGTGTCGCTCGTCGCCGACTCAGACGATATTCCGGACGCTGATGCATCGGGCGGAGTCGTGACCCTCATGACCCTGCACACCGCCAAAGGCCTTGAGTTTCCCGTCGTGTTCCTCACCGGCATGGAGGACGGCGTCTTCCCGCACATGCGCTCGCTCGGCGACCCGAAGGAGCTCGAGGAGGAGAGGCGCTTGGCGTATGTCGGCATCACCCGGGCCCGCGAGCGCCTGTATCTCAGCCGCTCGATGATGCGCTCCGCCTGGGGTTCGCCGGCTTTCAATCCGCCGTCCCGCTTCCTCGACGAGATTCCCGCGGAGATCGTCGAATGGCGCCGGGAAGAGCCGATCGGCAGCCCGATCTCGGCGGGGGGCTTCGGGTCGTCGCCGTCGAGCAGCAGCGCTGCCCTGCGGCTCGGCGACCGTGTCGTCGGGGGTGGTCCGGTCGTCTCGCTCTCGGCCGGCGATCGTGTCACACACGAGAAGTTCGGCCTCGGCACGGTGGTCTCGACGGCCGGTGTCGGCGAGAAGTCCGATGCCACGATCGACTTCGGTGCGGCGGGCGTCAAGCGGCTGCTCCTGAGGTATGCGCCCGTCGAGAAGCTATGAGCCGGGTGCTCGTCGCCCCCGACAAGTTCAAGGCGACGCTGTCCGCCGATGAGGTCGTGTCGGCCATTGCCCTCGAGCTCACGTCCGCCGGGCACCTCGTCGACGGGCTGGCATTGGCCGACGGCGGCGACGGCACGATCGATGTCGTCCTCGAGCACGGATTCCAGGCCCGTGAGATTCCTGCCCGCGATGGTCTCGGTCGACCTCGCACCGGCGTGATCGCCTGGCGCGGCGACGAGACGATCATCGAGATGGCGCAGGTATGCGGGTTGGCGACCGTCGTCGATCTCGCGCCGGACCCGTGGCGGGCCTCATCCCTTGGGCTCGGCCTGGCCGCCCGTGCCGCGCGCGATGCCGGGGCATCATCGGTGACCCTTGCGCTGGGCGGCAGTGCCTCGGTCGATGGCGGGGTCGGCCTGCTCGAGGGGCTGGGCTTCGCGGTCGTCGACAGGCGAGGCCGGCAGGTCACGCCCGATCTGGCCGGGCTGGTGCGGGCGAGCGCGATCGAGCCGCGGGAGGTGGGGGGCTCCTGGCGGGTACTCGTCGATGTGAGCAACCCGCTCGTCGGCCCGCAGGGGGCAGTGCGCGTCTTCGGCCCCCAGAAGGGCCTGCAACCGCGCGATCTCTCGCGGGTGAGCGCGGCGATGTGCCGGTGGGCAGGCCTGCTCGAGCGGGCATTCGCCCTCGATGTCTCGAGCACTCGCGGTGGCGGCGCCGCAGGTGGGGTCGCCGCTGCTGCGTGCGCCGCGCTCGGCGCGCGGATTGAAAGCGGTGCTGATTACGTCGCAGGCCTCACGGGATTGCGCGACCGGGTGCGCGCGGCCGATGTCGTCGTGACGGGCGAGGGGGCCTTCGACCACCAGACGTTCGGGGGGAAGGCGCCCGGGCTGGTTATCGACATCGCCCGTGAGCTCGGCCGACCCGTCTTCGTCGTCGCCGGGGTGTCTGGGCTCACGGAGGGGGAGTGGCGGTCGCGCGGTATCTCCGGTGTCATCACCTGCAGCGAACTTGCCGGTTCCTCGGAGTCAGCCAGACGTGAGCCGGGCCGCTGGCTCGCTGCGGCCGCCGCAGACCTGGCTGTCCGCCTCGGCCCGGCCGTCGGTGCTGGCGATTGACGTTGCCCCGCGGCTGATCATCGTTCCATCGTGATCGAGCTGGGCGAGCGCCTGGCTGATCGCGTGCACCACCCGACGGTCGACCGGCAAGGACATGTGGCCGACGCCTCGAATGAGCATGTTGCGCGCACGAAGGTCGGGGTGCGTGATCCGCGCGTTTCGCTGGGGAAGGACAAGCTGGTCGAGATCGGACCAGATGGCAATGAAGCGGGTCGTGCAGCCCGCCGCAGGAGCGGCGAGTTCGTCGATGATCGAACCGTCGATGCGCAGCTGCTGGATGACCGGCCATGGGATGAACCGGGCGCCGACCGAGCCCTGATGGGGGGTGCCGAGCGTGCAGAGGGTGTGAACGCGGGTGTCGCCGCCGAGCCGCTGCACGTAGTAGCGGCCGACCATGCCGCCCATCGAGTGGCCGATGATGTGCACCCGCTCATAACCGGTCTGCTCGCACACCTCCTCGACGAGTGCCGAGAGGCGTGCGGCCACGACGCGCAGATCGTCGGTGAAGGGGGAGTAGTTGAGAGCGAAGGTGCGACCGAACCCGCGGCGGCGAAGGGAGCGGCGCAGGACGGTGAAGATCGACCGATTGTCGATGACCCCGTGCACGAGAATGATCGGCGTGCCGGCCGCCTCAACATCGCCGACGATGAGCCCGCGGTGAGCGGGCGGCAGGTGTCCGACCCCGTGATTGGTGGCGTCCTCGATCCGATCCTCGACGAGCCCGAGCGGGTACAGCGCGACGTGGGCTGCGATCCAGGCGGCCTCGACCGCGACACCGATCACCCCCTGGGGTGACAGCAGCGACCCGAGGGCTCGTTTCGCATGGCCGGCAACGGCATTCACCTCGGCATCATAAGTACCCGGGGGTCCGATTCGAGCGTTAACAGTCTATGCTGCCTATTTGTCGGCCGTCAGGACGAGGCGATGGATTCGACCGTCTCGTCAGGCAGGGCCACAATGTGCCGCAGGTTTAGTTCGGGTGAAGGGGCAGCATCGTGTCAGCACCAATTCGCGTCGTCATGGCCAAGCCGGGACTCGATGGCCATGATCGTGGGGCCAAGGTCGTCGCTCGAGCAATGCGCGACGCCGGCATCGAGGTCATCTACACGGGCCTGCACCAGACGCCGGCTCAGATCGTCGATGCGGCCATCCAGGAGGACGCCGACATCATCGGCCTCTCCGTGCTCTCTGGCGCCCACCTCACATTGTTCGCCGAGGTGATGGACCTCCTCAAGGCCGCGGGCGCCGCCGACATCATGGTGTTCGGGGGAGGAATCATCCCCGACGATGACATCCCGACCCTCGAGGCCATGGGTGTCGCAAAGATCTTCACGCCGGGAACCCCGACGCAGGCGATCGTCGATTGGGTCGAAGATCACATCAAGAAGGACTAAGGACACCCCCACAGGTAACTAGGCTCAACCCGCAGTCATTCGGGATGCCTTTCGATAAGGAGTCGATCAAGCGTGGACTTGTACGAGTACCAAGCCAAGCACCTCTTCGGCAAGCACCACGTTCCGGTCACCCCGGGTGAGGTCTGCTCGACAGGCCCGGCAGCCCACAGCGCTGCCCGCAAGATCGGCTCAGCCGTCGTCGTCAAGGCGCAGGTGAAGGTCGGCGGACGAGGCAAGGCAGGTGGCGTGAAGCTCGCCGACACGCCCGATGACGCGCAGGCCAAGGCCGAGGCCATCCTTGGGATGGACATCAAGGGGCACACAGTCCACCGTGTCCTCGTCACCGAAGCGAGCGATATCGCCGAGGAGTACTACGTCTCCTTCCTCCTTGATCGCACGAACCGCGCGTTCCTCGCCATGGCGAGCGTTGCGGGCGGGGTCGATATCGAGGAGGTCGCGGCCACGCGCCCCGAGGACCTCGCGAAGATTCCCGTCGATGCGCTCAAGGGCGTGGACGAGGCCAAGGCTCACGAGATCGTCGCTGCTGCACGGTTCCCCGAGGCGATCGTCGACCAGGTGGTAGCGATCCTCGTCAAGCTCTGGATCGTCATGGTCGAGGAAGATGCCACCCTCGTTGAGGTCAACCCCCTCGTCCTCACCCCGGACGGCCTCGTGCTCGCGCTCGACGGCAAGGTCACCCTCGACGACAACGCCGGCTACCGCCACGCATCGCACGCCGATTTCGTCGACCGCGAGGGCACTGACCCGATCGAACTGCGGGCAAAGGAGTTCGACCTCAACTACGTCAAGCTGCAGGGCGAGGTCGGGATCATCGGCAACGGGGCTGGCCTCGTCATGAGCACCCTCGACGTCGTTGCCTATGCGGGCGAGGAGTTCGGCGGCATCAAGCCCGCGAACTTCCTCGACATCGGCGGGGGCGCGAGCGCATCAGTCATGGCCAACGGCCTCGACATCGTCCTGAACGACCCCGAGGTCGAGGCGGTATTCGTCAACGTCTTCGGCGGAATCACCTCGTGCGACGCCGTTGCGAACGGGATCCTGCAGGCCCTCGAGATGCTCTCCGCCAACGGAGCGGAGCTCACCAAGCCGATCGTTGCCCGGATCGACGGCAACAACGCGATCGAGGGTCGCAAGATCCTCACGGATGCAGGTCATCCGCTCATCGAGATCGTCGACACCATGGATGATGCCGCGCGGCGGGTGGCCGAACTGGCCGCTGCTCGCAAGGCCGGAAAGTAAGGGCGCGCGCAATGGCTATCTGGCTCGATAAGAACTCCCGCATCCTCGTTCAGGGCATGACCGGCGGCGAGGGCACGAAGCACACGCGTCGCATGGTCGCTTCCGGGTCGCAGGTCGTCGCCGGCGTCACTCCCGGCAAGGCTGGCCAGGATGTCGACGGCATCCCGATCTACGACTCCGTCCAGGACGCGATGGCGGCCACGGGCGCCAATGTCACGGTCGTCTTCGTTCCGCCTCGTTTCGCGAAGGCGGCGGTCATCGAGGCCATCGACGCGCGCATCGAGCTCGCCGTCGTCATCACCGAGGGCATCCCGATCCACGACACGGCCCAGTTCTTCCAGTACTCGCAAAACTCCGGTGCCACCAGGCTCATCGGCCCGAACTGCCCGGGGATCATCTCCCCGGGACAGTCGAACGCGGGCATCATTCCGTCTGACATCACGCCTCCGGGACGCATCGGCCTGGTCTCGAAGTCGGGCACCCTGACCTACCAGATGATGTACGAGCTTCGCGATTTCGGCTTCTCGACCGCGGTCGGCATCGGCGGCGACCCCATCATCGGCACGACCCACATCGACTGCCTCGCGGCGTTCGAGGCTGATCCCGACACCGATGCGATCGTCATGATCGGCGAGATCGGCGGCGATGCTGAAGAGCGCGCCGCGGCCTACATCAAGGACCACGTCACGAAGCCGGTCGTGGGCTACGTCGCCGGGTTCACGGCTCCCGAGGGCAAGACCATGGGCCATGCGGGCGCCATTGTCTCCGGCGGGTCGGGCACGGCGGCCGGAAAGCAGGAGGCGCTCGAGGCCGTTGGTGTCAAGGTCGGCAAGACGCCTTCGGCAACAGCTCGCCTCATGCGGGAGATCATGACGAAGGCGTAGGGCAAGGCAGTGGCCGGACGATGATGCCCGAGGCCTGGACGCCGACCCTCATTGTGAGTGTCGCGATCGGGGTGTTCCTCATGGGGTTCTCCAAGACCGCGATGCCGGTGGCCGGTGTTCTTTCCGGGCCGGTCCTTGCCGCTGCGCTCACCCCGACGGGTGCGGCCGGATTCGCGGTGCCCCTGCTCATCCTCGGCGACGTGTTTGGCCTGGCGCTCTACCGGCAGCATGCCGACTGGGGTCTCATCCGCAGACTTGTCCCGGGGGTACTTGTCGGGTTCGCGTTTACCGCGCTGCTGTTCCGCTTCGTCGAGACCGGCCTGCTGAGTCGGATTCTTGGAGTGCTCATCATCATCTCGGTCGGCCTCGAGGTGCGTCGCCTGCGATCCGATGGGAGGACCGGGGCAAAGTACGAGGAAATGACGAATCGGGCGGCCATTGCGTTCTACGGAACCCTTGCAGGCATGACCTCGATGGCCGCGAATGCCGGTGGAGCCGCCATGAGCGTCTACCTCGTCAAGATGCGGGTGTCGATGCTCGCCTTCATGGGGACGTCCGTGTGGTTCTTCTTCATTCTCAACGTCATCAAGGTGCCATTCGTCATCGGCCTCGGGCTCATCGATTCCGGGAGCCTCCTTGCCAACCTATGGTTCGTTCCCGCGCTCGTGCTCGGGGCGGGGATCGGGGCCCTGGCATTTCGGGGGATGAAGCCGCTGTGGTTTACCCGCATTGCGCTCGGGCTGTCCGTCGTTGCGTCGCTCTGGCTGATCGTGAAGGGTTGACGTTCTTCAGCGCGCCGGGACGCAAAGCCGGCGATTTCTTGAGAGTCTGAGCACGTGGCAGCACCGACTTCAGCCGATAGGCGAGCAGCATCGCTATCGGGCAAGCCGGTGGTGCCATCTGGCAAGGCGGGGGCGCCATCTGGCAAGGCGGCAAAGCCTGTGGCCAAGGCGGCAAAGCCTGTGGCCAAGACGGCAAAGCCTGTGGCCAAGGCCGGTGCCACGCAGGCGAAGGAACCGCGAACCCCACGCAGGATCTGGTGGGTGGCGCTCCTCGCAGCGCTCTGGGCCGCTGGAATCGGCGTTGCGATCATCGCCATTCCCATCTTCGCAGTGTGGCTCACCGCAACCGGGGGCGAGAGTTCGTGGCTCGTGGCGCTTCGGGATTCGGGCCTGGCATGGGTCATCGCCCATGACGTGTCAGTCCGGGCCGGATCAGCCACCTACTCGCTGCTACCGCTGGGGTTGCTCCTCATCTGGCTGGCACTTCTCGCGCATGCGGGACGGTGGGCGGCTCGGTCGTCCGCGGTGAGGACCCTCAGGGATGCGGGGGCCCTAGCGGCCGCAGGCGCGGTGTTCTATGCGCTCATCCTGTCCGGGGCGAGCTCGGTGTCGAACACGCCGGACTTCCGGACGAGCCCGACCCGAGCCTTCGGGGTGGGTCTGTTCGTGGCGGCGACGGGCCTGGCCTGGGGGGTATTGCGCGGCTCCGGACTCATGGCCGAGTTGCGGGCGCGGATGTCGCCGCACGCGCGAACGATGGTTGCGGCGGCCATCGCCGGCGCGGTCGCCCTCGTCGGATTCGGGGCGATTGCGGCTGCCGCGTCGCTCGGGGCCAATTTCTCGGAGGCACTGGCCGATCAGCGACTTCTCGATCCCGGTTCGGTGGGCGGGCTTGCACTGCTCCTCCTCGGCGTGGGCTATGCCCCGGTGGTCATCATGTGGGCCACGTCCTACCTCGTCGGTGCAGGTGTTGTCCTCGGCCCGGAGGTGGTGA
>WLOY01000031.1 GCA_009699015.1 Actinomycetota bacterium
GACGGCCGCGCATCCGACAAGCGTCGCAGCGATGGTGCCGAGCAGCGGCCAGCCTCCGAGCTCGCTGGCCAGGGGACCGGACAGCGCGATGAGGATGATGACGATGACGGGAATCGCCGATACGGCGTGGATGAGGGGGGTCACCGGGTGCACCCGGGTGTGGCCATGCTGGTCGGTGCGGCCCGGCCCTGGCACCCGTAGGCCCAGGCCGAGGTCGTCGCCGATGGCCGAGCTCTGGCCGTCCATCCCCATAGCCATGCCTAGAGCCCTGCCCCGCGCATCTCGCCCCGCCTGGCGAGCCGGTCGCGGAGTGCGGCGGCGATCATCGGCTCGAGGCCGGGGATGGTTGCATCGGTGGTGGCGGCGGCAGTGTGGAGCTGCACCGTCGTCACCCCGAGCATCCGGTCGATCGGCCCCGCGGTGACGTCGACGAGCTGCATGCGTCCGTAGGGCACGATGACGAGGCGGCGAAAGAGGATCCCGCTCCTCACGAGCAGGTCGTCGTCGCGTTCGGCGTAGCCGTAGGAGCGGACCCTGCGCCCGATGAGCCACCACAGCCATGCGAAGCAAACGACGGCAACGCCGGCCACCGACCAGCCCACGGCCCGCGGGACCTCAGGGAGGACGAGGAGGACGACGACGCAGGCGGCCACGAGGATGAAGACGAGGCCGAGGGTGATGCGCCGGGCGTTGATGAGCCGTGGCGAGACCGAGTTCCAGGTATCAGACGAGGTGAATGCCGCATGCGGGGAAGCCATGCATCGAGGCTAGCCTCCCGCGGTGCAGGATGTCCTTCGTGAAGCGACTCGGTGCGGTGCTGTGCATCATGGCTGTCTTCGCCCTCGCGGCCTGCGGCCGCACCCCTGGGGCGGGAGCCGTCGGCATCACGCGGATCGCGTCTGCCGACCGCGAGGCGATGCCGGTGATCTCCGGCCAGCTCCTCGGGGGCGGCACCGGCTCGATCGCTGACGGGGCCGGCCGGGTTGTCGTCCTCAACAACTGGGCGTCGTGGTGCGAGCCCTGCCGCGAGGAGATCCCGCTCCTCGTCGATGCATACGCGGCGGCTGACCCCGACGACATCCTCTTCCTCGGGCTCAACGTGAGCGACGAGGCCGCCGCTGCGAGCGGGTTCGTCGAGGCGACCGGGATGCCGTACTCGAGCATCGTCGACACTGATGGCGCCATGCTTGCGACGATCCCCGGGGTACCTGCGAAAGCACTGCCGAGCACCGTCATCATCGACCGGGAGGGCCGCATCGCGGCCCGGATCATCGGCCCGGTGCGCGGCGGCGAGGTTGCGGAGATCACAGCCGAGGTGGCACGCGAATCGTGAGCGACTTCTTCGAGATTGCCGGGCGAATCCCGGATGGGTCGGACGGGCCGTCGCTTGGCCGTGCCGGTGTCATCACGACCCCGCACGGCCAGATCCGCACCCCGTCATTCACGCCGGTCGGCACGAAGGCCACGGTGAAGGCGGTGCTGCCCGAGACGATGCGCGAACTCGGTGCTCAGGTGATTCTCGCCAACGCCTACCACCTGTACCTGCAGCCCGGCCCGAATGTCGTCGACGAGGCCGGCGGAGTCTCGGCGTTCATGGGCTGGCACGGGCCGACGATCACCGACAGCGGCGGCTTCCAGGTGCTCTCGCTCGGCGTGGGGTTCAAGAAGGTCCTCGCGATGGACGCGAAAGCGGTCAGGGCGGACGATGTCATCGCCAAAGGCAAGGACCGGCTCGCGCACGTCGACGATGATGGGGTGACGTTCAAGTCGCACCTAGACGGGTCATTCCACCGGTTCACTCCGGAGGTGTCGATGCAGGTGCAGCACCAGATCGGCGCCGACATCATGTTCGCGTTCGACGAGTGCACGACCCTTATGAACACCCGCGCCTACCAGGAGCGATCGCTGGACCGGACCTTCGAGTGGGCAAAGCGGTGCGTGGTCGAGCATGAGCGGCTGACCCGTGAGCGAAGCCACCGGCCGTACCAGGCGCTCTTCGGGGTGGTCCAGGGCGCGCAGTACGAGGACCTGCGCCGCAAGGCGGCCCGTGACCTCGCGACCCTCGACTTCGACGGGTTCGGCATCGGGGGAGCGCTCGAGAAGACGGAGCTCGGCACGATCGTTCGCTGGGTGAACGAGGAGCTTCCGGACGACAAGCCGCGCCATCTCCTGGGGATCGGCGAGCCGGAGGACGTCTTCATCGCCGTCGAGAACGGCGCCGACACGTTCGACTGCGTCGCGCCGTCGCGCATCGCCCGCAATGGCACCGTCTACCACCCGCATGGCCGGTTCCACATCACGAATGCGGGCTACAAGCGCGACTTCCGGCCGATCGACGACGCCTGCGACTGCTACACGTGCCTCCACCACACCCGTGCCTACGTCCATCACCTGTTCAAGGCGAAAGAGATGCTCGCGTCGACCCTCGCCACGATCCACAATGAGCGGTTCATCGTCCGAATGATCGACGTGATGCGCGAGAGCATCATCGAGGGCCGGTTCGCCGACTACAAGGCGGACTTCCTAGGCCGCTACCTCAATTGACCGCTGCCCAGGCCCAGGCCCCAGCCACAGCCCCAGTCCCGGTCCCGGTCCCGGCCCCGGCCCCAGAGCCCTGTTTGGGCGGATAGATGTCGCGCCGGGACCCCTTTCGGGTGCCTGCAGCGACATCAAACCGCCCAAACCTCAGGCGGAACCGCCCAAACCCCGGGTGGGGGGGACCTGCTGGCTCAGGTTGCGGTCTGCAGCTCGTAGGTGGGCTCGCGCCGCTTGATCGCCCGGATCACCGGGTAGGTGATCGGCAGGAGCACGACCTCGAGCAGCGTCTTGTACACGTAGCCGAACAGGACGTAGTTGACGAACTCGGCGCCGGTGATGATCCCGTAGAACGCGATGGTGCAGAAGACGAGGGTGTCGGCGAACTCGCCGACGACGGTTGACCCGATGAGCCTGGCCCACAGGTACTTCTCCTTCGTGCGCTCCTTGATCTTCACCAGGACGTAGGCGTTGAGGAGCTGGCCGACGAGGAATCCGCAGATGCTCGCGAGGACGATGCGGGGGACGAAGCCGAGGACCGCCTCGAATGCCGCCTGATTCTCGTAGCCGTCGGCCGGGGGAGAGAGCTGGACGAGGTAGAAGGTGCAGGCCGCGAGAATGGCCATCGCGAAGCCCAGGATGATCGCGCGCCGCGCTGCCTTCCAGCCGTAGACCTCGCTGAGGATGTCGCCGATGAGGTAGGTGAGCGGAAAGAGGAAGACACCGCCGTCGGTGATGAGCGGGCCGAACTCGATGAGCTTCGTCGCCCCGATGTTCGAGATGATCAGGACGCTGCAGAAGATCGCAAGGATGATCGGGTACAGGCTTGACCCGGTTGCCGCGTAGTGCGGGCGGGTGAGGGTCGGCGTCGTCATAGGCCGCCTAGTCAACACCATGCTGGCCCTGGCGACGCTGACCCTGGCGACGCACGGGTGCTCAGCTGCCGGGCGGCCGGCGTTCACGCGACGACCGGCGGTGGTAGGGGCGTTCTGCCTGCGTCGGAACCAGACTCCGTCGTGCATTTTTAGTAGGCCGCCTGTAGCATAAATCGTAGGCTGTGACATTCAGATGGAGTAGGCTCTAGCCCGTCGACGCTTCAGTTCGCCTGTTCGGAGGAGGCGTGGCAGCCGGTGGCCGAGTACCGTTCGCGGATAGCTGACGCGCAACTGGACCTGGCACTCGATGCCCTTGGCGCGGTACTTATCGAAGGTGTCAAAGGCTGCGGGAAGACCCAGACCGCCCGCCAGCGGGCAGTCAGCGAGATCCTGCTCGACCGAGTCCCCGACGGTGATCAGCTGCTGGCAGTCAACCCCGGGCTGCTCCTCGACGGCCCGACGCCGCGCCTCATCGACGAGTGGCAGCGCGTCCCGGCCGTCTGGGACGCAGTGCGCCGCGGCGTCGATGACCGCAGGGACCCGGGACAGTTCATCCTCACCGGCTCCGCCACCCCAGCAGACGACGTTCCTCGCCACTCCGGGTCCGGCCGGTTCGCGCGCCTGCGAATGCGCCCGCTCACCCTTGCCGAGCTCGGACACTCCACCAGCAAGATCTCCCTCGCGCGGCTGCTCGCCGGCGAGGACGTCCCGAGCGCGGTGAGCGAGATCTCCGTCCCGCGCTACGCCGAGCACGTCGTCACCGGGGGCTGGCCGCTGCTCATCGGGCGCGGACCCGACGAGGCCGCCACCTACCTGCAGTCCTACCTGGACTCCCTCATCGAAGTCGACATCCTCACCGTCTCCGGCACCCGACGCGACCCCCGACGGGTCCGCCGGTTTCTCCACTCCTACGCCCAGCTCACCGCTCACCCCGCCAAGGTGGCGACCATCGTGCAGCGGGCAGGCGGCGGCGACGACCGCAGTCCGCTCCCTGCATCGCGGTTGGGAGAGGTGCCCGAGGAACGCGGCCTGTCCCGATGGGCCGCGGAGCCGTACCTGGACGCCGCGCGGCGCCTCATGGTGCTCGACGACGTCGACGCCTGGAGCCCGAACCTCAGGTCCCGCTCCCAGCTCGTCGAGACCCCCAAGCGTCACCTCGTCGACCCGTCCCTGGCCGCGGCGTTGATGCGCTGCTCACCCCAGCGACTGCTCGAGGACCTGGAGACCTTCGGCTTCCTCTTCGAATCCCTCGTCACCCGTGACGTCCGCGTCTACGCCCAGGACAACGACGCAGAGATCTACCACTACCGTGAGGCCGGCGGCCGATTCGAAGTAGACCTCATCGTTGAAGACCGCGACGGCAATTGGATTGGAATCGAGGTCAAGCTCGGAGGCGGGCACAGCATCGATGCCGGCGCCGGATCCCTCCTGAAACTTGCCTCCGCCCGAGTCGCCAAGCGACCGCTGGCCCTCATGGTGGTCACCGGAGGCCAGTACTCCTACCGGCGCACGGATGGCGTCTACGTCGTCCCACTGGGGTGCCTAGGGCCTTGACACGACCCACGCCAATGAGTTTAGGAGAATGGGTGCCCCCGGCAGGATTTGAACCTGCGACCTACGGTACCGGAAACCGGCGCTCTATCCACTGAGCTACGAGGGCGAAGCGCACAGGCTATCAGCGTGCGGTCATGGCCCGCGCAGGCCGAGTGCGAGGATGTCCGAATGCGCGAAAGGATTGGCCGACTGGCGGCGTACTCCCTTGTTCTTTCCCGCCGATTCGCCACCCATCGCGGTTCCCTCTCCGCCGGAGGCCTGGCCTTCTTCGTGGCCCTGTCGATCGCGCCGGCCGCGGTCGTGGTCGGCGGCATCGCTGGCCTCTTCGTCACGCCGGAGGAGGTCCGGTCGACTCTCACGGCGGCGATCGGCTCGGCCCCGAACGTGACGCAGGCAGCGGATCCGTTCATCGACTCGATCGTGAGCCTGGTCGAGCGATCGTCCGGGAGCGCGGTGACGATCACCTCGATCGTGAGCCTCGTCATCGCCGTATACGCAGCCTCGAGGATGGTCTACGGATTCCGGCTCGCGCTCAACACTGCGTTCGGGGTTCCCGGGCGCTACCAGGGGATCCTCGAGCGGCTGCTGTCGTCGGCGATCACCCTCGTCGGAATCATCGGCGCGGTGGGCGTCATCCTCGTCCTCACGATCGTCCCGAAGATCCTCTCAGCGCTCGGGATCACCAACGTCAGGCTCTTCACCGGCATCGGATGGGTCGACTGGCTCATCGTCGCCCTTGCCGTCTGGCTCGGGGTGTGGTGGCTCATCCGCAGTGGGCCCGATGGGATCGGCCGGGTGCCGATGCTCTCGTGGGGCCCATTGGTCGCCGCCGTGTGGATCATGGGCTCGAGCGCGGGAGTCGGCGTGTATGTCAGCCTCTCCGGGACGCTCGGCGCAGCGATCATCGTCTTCGGCTCTGCGCTCGTCGTGCTCATGTGGCTGTACCTGTGCTTCGTGGGGCTGCTCTTCGGCGCGGAGATCGAGGCCGAGCGGCAGGAACGCGCCCGCGTGTGATCCGCGCCACAATCGCCCGGATCAGGGTTGAGGGCGAGGATTGCGGCGCATAACGCACGTGTCGCCGCCTCGTCGGGGGATGAACGCAGGCGACAGTGGTGGAGGGCCCGCTCAGCGGGCCCTCCACCTCGCCTCGGATGGCCTTCGCTCAGGAACCGTCCATTGAACGGCGACGGGCCGCCGTGCGGATACGCTCTCGCGGTGACTCCTGAAGCGATTTCCGCCTGCGTCCGTGATGCCCTCGCTGGTCTTGTCGCGGCCGGACGCCTGTCGATCGACGTGCCGGCAGACGTCCACATCGAGCGACCGAAATCGCGGGAGCACGGCGACTACGCCACGAACGTGGCCCTGACCCTCGCAAAGCAGGCCGGTGTCGCCCCCCGGGTCATCGCCGAGCAGTTGGCGGCGGCGCTCGTCGAGATCGACGGAATCGCGTCGGCCGACGTCGCAGGGCCGGGCTTCATCAACATCACGCTCGACACCGCCGCGCAGGGAGAGGTCGCCCGTCGCATCATCGAGGCCGGCGACCTGTTCGGCCACGGCGATGCCCTCGCCGGCCGGGTCGTCAACGTCGAGTTCATCTCGGCGAACCCGACCGGGCCGCTGCACCTCGGCCACACTCGCTGGGCGGCGGTCGGCGATGCCCTGGCCCGCGTGCTCACGGCTGCCGGCGCGACGGTCGCCAAGGAGTTCTACATCAACGACCGCGGCGTCCAGATGGACAAGTTCGGCGCATCGGTCATGGCAGCGGCGAACGGCCAGCCGGTCCCGGAGGACGGCTACCTCGGCGGCTACATCCTCGACCTCGCCGCCGAGGTCGTCGCGGAGCAGCCCGCCCTGCTCGACCTGCCCGAAGGTGAGCAGATGCCGGCATTCCGCGAGGCGGCCTACGCCAAGCAGCTTGCGCAGCAGCAGCATGTGCTCGCGCTGTTCCGCACCGTCTTCGACGTCTGGTACTCGGAGCGCTCGCTGCACGACTCGAACGCGGTCGAGCACGGGTTCGAGAAGCTTCGCGAGCACGGCCACGTCTTTGAGCTCGACGGCGCAGTGTGGCTGCGCACCACTGACTTCGGCGACGACAAGGACCGGGTCCTCATCAAGGCCGATGGCGAGTACACCTACTTCGCCTCCGACACGGCCTATTACGTCGACAAGCGTGAGCGCGGCTTCGACCTGTGCATCTACCTGCTCGGCGCCGACCACCATGGCTACGTGAACCGGCTGCGGGCGGTCGCGGCGTGCGCTGGCGACGACATGGATGCCAACGTCGAGGTGCTCATCGGCCAGCTCGTGAAGATCACCCGGGGCGGCGAGGAGGTCAAGCTCTCCAAGCGGGCCGGCACGATCGTCACGCTCGAGGAGCTCGTCGAGGAGGTCGGGGTGGATGCAGCCCGCTACTCGCTCATCCGGTACCCGGTCGACTCACCGCTCACGGTCGACCTCGAGGTCATCAAGCTGCGCACCAACGACAACCCGGTGTTCACCGTGCAGTACGCCCATGCGCGCGTGTCGTCCGTCCTGCGAAACGCTGCCGACATCGGCATCGACTGGCGCGCGCAGGGATTCGATCCGAGCCTGCTCGTTCACGAGCGCGAGAACGAACTGCTCGGTGCCCTCGCTGAGTTCCCGCGGGTGGTCGCGGGAGCGGCCGAGCTGCGCGAGCCGCACCGGATCGCCCGGTACCTTGAGGCCCTCGCCTCGACTTATCACCGCTTCTATGACGCGTGCCGAGTGCTGCCGAGGGGCGACGAGGAGCTGAGCGGCGAGCATCTTGCGCGGCTGTGGCTGTGCGCTGCGACCCGTCAAGTGATCGCGAACGGGCTGGGCCTGCTTGGAGTCAGTTCACCTGAGCGGATGTAGTGGTTGCGGTAGCCGCAACGAACGCATCAGGTGAGGGATAGCCATCATTGTTACGGTGGGGCCAGTCACATGTTTCAATGAAAGCTCGTCTAGCCGAATCTTCGTAGAGGTACGGGTTTCTCAGCATGGACGCGGTCCGTCTGATAGCCGGGCCATGGTTTCGTCTTCCGAGGAGTTTCCCATGAGAGTCTCGCGCGTTGCCCTTGCTGGTGTTGTCGGCACCCTAGTCGCTGGATCACTAGGCGTGGGGGTCGCGATGGCGCCATCGGCCTCTGCCGCAGTCGTGACCACGTCCCAGATCAATTGCGGCACGAGTGCGACTTCGGTTACCTCACCGGCTGTCCTGACGACTTCAGATACATTCGTCGTAAGTTACGTCCAATGCAATGGTTACACGCTGACCTGGTCAACGGCAGCTTCCGGTTTCACAGGCGGAGGAAGCGACGCCGTGACCAATGCGAGTGCCCAGACAACGACGCTGACCCCTCAATCAACCTTTTCCGCGTCCGCGGGCACGACGCTTGCCACGCTATCCAACGGAACGAAGACCATCACTATCGTTCAGGCGGCTGCGGATCCGTGGACGGCGAAGACGCCAGGTGCTGGTGTTGTGGGTACCGCCTACACCTATACATTCGCGGCAACGGGGGCCACCGCCAACTCATACGCCCTCGGATCCGGGACCCTTCCGACCGGACTCTCCCTCGCGAATACTGGAATTCTCAGCGGCACACCAACAGCTTCCGGCAGCTTCACCTTCGCCGTCTCGGCAACAGTCGGCACCACCGTTTCCACCGGGAACGTGACCGTCGTCGTCTCTGGTGGCCCCGCCATCACGAAGGTGACCATCTGCCATCGAACCAGGGCGACGACCAATCCCTACGTCCTCATCACCGTTTCGGTGAACTCGGTCATCGGGAGCGGCGGTGGCAATGGTCACAGTGACCACAACACCACGAGCACGAACCTTGTGAACCCCACGACAAACGGGATCACGCCGGGATCCGGACCCTTCGACACGTCATGGACCTACGCATCGAACCGCAAGTGGTGGGGCGACATCATCCCGCCGTTCACGTACAGCACCGGAACGTACGCCGGTCTCAACTGGGGGCCGAGTACCGGGACCACATGGGCCTGGCCGAACCCAACGACAACTCCGGCAAATGACTGGTTGCAGGCGAGCGAGTTCGCGACAGCCGTGAGCGCTGCACCGAGTAGCACCTACAAGACTGCTGTCGAACAGTGCATGAATCTCGGCTCCTCCGGTGCGCCATCTGTGAAAGCCGCTGCGATGGATACCCCGCAGAAGTACTTCAACGTCTCGGTGAACGAAGGGGAGGATCCCTCCTCGGTCCAGGCGGACCTGGCCGATCAGTCACCTGACCCCTCCTATTCGGCTGCGGATCTCGTCCTTTCCACCCTGGAGACTGCCCAGGCGGCAGCGGCCCCCGTGCAGACCGACGCGGCGTCGGGGACGACGACCACGACGTCAAACCTCAACGGAACCCTCAAGACCGGCACGACGTGGACCTCGTGGCGATTCGAATGGGGCCTGAGTGCTGCGTCAGTTCGAGATGGCTCAGGCTCGACATACACCTACACGCCCGGCACGGACCCATCAAGCTCGATCGGAGCGGGCCCGAGAACGCCGACACGTGCCGTGACCGGGCTCACCTGCGGCACGACCTACTACTTCCGAGTCGTCGGCGTAGACAACGCCGTGCCTGCTGCCACGGCATACGGCGCCTTCAACACGTTCAGTACGCCGTCATGCGGCGGTTCTGGTGGCGGTGGTTCCAGCGGCGGCAGTTCATCCGGTGGTGGGTCGAGTTCTTCCGCAGCGTCGCCCTCGGCGACAGCGTCGCCCTCGGCGACTGCTGCGCCCGGCGTCGGGCCAGTGAAGAAGCCGGAGACCGAGAAGGTGAAGCCCGGCAAGGACATCACGCTCATCGACGGCGAGCTTGAGAAGACCGAGACCAAGAAGGACGACAAGTCCACGAAGATTGCGATCACCGGACCCGAGTTCAAGGTTGAAGTCGGCGGGACAACATCTGCAGGCAAGCCACTGCCGCTGACTCCCGCTGGAGCACCGATCGTTGCCCCCCGCGAAAAGGTGGCCACGAGTGGAGATGGCTATGCGCCGGGCTCCACCATCGAGTTGTACATTCTCGATCCCCTCACATCGTTGGGCTCGATCCCCGTGAACCCCGACGGAACCTTCTCGGGGAGTATCACCGTGCCCCCCACGCTCCCCCCTCAGATGAACGGCTACACGCCGACCTCGCAGGTCAGGTCGGTATCGGTCGGGATGACTGTCCGGGCGGCGACGCTCGTGCTGTGCGCGAAGGGGACGTCGTCGAAGGCAACTTCGGATTGTCCAAGGCTGGCTCAGCGACCGAAGAGCGGCATCGTCCTTCCGGACAAGCTAGCTGGCGGCCGCAATCTGCTGCTGCCGACGCGTATTCGGATGAACTCGGGCGAGTTCGCCGATGCGCAGGTGCTCTGCACTCCTATGACGCGCTCGGCGCCGAAGGGCGACATTGCCTACTGCGAGACAACGAGGGTCGGTAAGAAGACGTACGTCCTCATCCGCCCGGATATGCGACTGTCTGCACGTGTGGTCATCTCCGCGCCGGCAACGAGTGAGTATGCGGCGTACCAGTACGCCAAGCAGTACACGGTCAAGTAGGCGCGGTTCGCAGGCGTCTCCAACCCATGGTCGGCCAGGGCCGCGCACCGCGAGGTTTGCGGCCCTGGACATGCCATAGCCTTCTGTCGTGCGCGCCCACCCAGCAGGCCCTCGCCACGGCGACGCCAACCCGACATCGGCGGGCATCGGCCCGGTCCCGTCAATCGATGACCTAGGCCTCCTTGCCCCCTCCGTATGGCCACGGAGCAGCGAGCGGGTGGGGTACGGCGCCTTAGCGATCGGCGGTGTCGACTGCCGCGATGCGGTCGCGGAGTTCGGCTCGCCGCTGTTCGTCCTGGACGAGGCCGACGTGCGCGAGCGTGCCCGCCGCTACCGTGATGCGTACCACGAGGCCGGTGCCCGGATGGTCTACTACGCGGCCAAGGCGTTCATCTCGACGGCGGTTGCCCGCTGGGTGAGCGAGGAGGGCCTCGGGATAGACGTGGCGTCTGGCGGCGAGCTCGCGGTAGCGCTGCGTGCTGGAGTGCCGGGGGAGCTGATCCTCATGCACGGCAACAACAAGTCGATGGCCGAGATCGAGGTGGCGATCGCAGGCGGCGTCGGGCGCATCGTCATCGACTCCTTCGACGAGATCGTGCGTGTCGCCGATGCCGCGAGCCGGGCAGGCGTCGTCCAACCGGTGCTCGTCCGCGTGACGGTCGGGGTGGAGGCGCACACCCACGAGTTCATCGCGACCGCGCACGAGGACCAGAAGTTCGGCCTGTCGATCTCGTCGGGGGTGGCCGACGAGGCCGTCCGCCGCATCGTGAAGCTGCCATCGCTCGAGTTCGCCGGGATCCACTCGCACATCGGCTCGCAGATCTTCGACGCGGCCGGCTTCGAGGTCGCGGCGGCGAGGGTCGTCGGCCTCGCGAGACGCCTCATGGCCGAGCAGGGCGTCGAGGTGTCGGAGCTCAACCTCGGCGGCGGGATGGGGATCGCGTACACCGAGTCAGATGACCCGCTCGATGTCGCCGAGATGGCAAGGCAGATCGGGGCCGTCGTGACCAGGGAGTGCACCGCCGCGGGGATCAGCCGGCCGGCGCTGGCCTTCGAGCCGGGCCGGGCGATCATCGGGCCAGCGGGCATCACGCTCTACGAGGTCGGCACCGTCAAGCCGGTCGAGCTCGACGGCGGTGTCGTCCGCTCCTATGTCTCCGTCGATGGCGGGATGAGCGACAACATCCGCACCGCCCTGTATGACGCCGACTACACCGTCGTTCTCGCCTCGAGGATCTCGACCGCCGAGCCGATGCTGTCGCGGGTCGTGGGCAAGCACTGCGAGTCCGGCGACATCGTCGTGCGCGATGCCTGGCTGCCGGCCGACATCGTGCCCGGTGACCTCCTCGCTGTCGCCGCGACCGGTGCCTACTGCCGGTCGATGGCCTCGAACTACAACTACCTGCCGCGTCCGGCGGTGATCTCGGTGCGCGACGGCGCCTGCTCGACGGTCCTTCGGCGCGAGACCCTCGACGACCTCCTCGCCCTCGATCCGGGAGCCTGAGACCTGCCTGTTGCGCCCACCCGTCATCCGGTTGGCCTGAGCGCCGATGCACCTGAGAGGCTTGCCCACGTGTCCTTGACCCCCGTGAACCCAGACCGCGTCATCACCGTTGCGCTCATCGGTGGTGGCACCGTGGGCACGCAGGTCGCGCGGCTCCTGACCGAGACGGCCGCCGACCTCAGGGCGAGGGTGGGCGCTCCACTGCAGCTCACGGGGATCGCCGTTCGCGACCTCGGCAAGCCCAGGCCCGGCATAGACCCGGCGCTGCTCACCGACGACTCGATGGCGCTTGCCCGCAGCGGCGCCGACATCGTGGTCGAGGTCATGGGCGGTGTCGAGGATGCCCGGGCGCTCATCCTCGCTGCGATGGAGGCCGGCTCGAGCGTCGTCACCGCGAACAAGGCGCTCCTCGCTGCGGACGGTGCGACCCTCTACGCGGCGGCCGCCCGGCACGGGGTCGACCTGTACTTCGAGGCATCGGTCGCCGGCGCGATCCCGCTGATCCGCCCGCTTCGCGAGTCGCTCGCCGGCGACCGGGTCACGAAGGTGCTCGGCATCGTCAACGGCACCACCAACTACATGCTCACGAAGATGGACGAGCAGGACGCCGACTACGCGGCCGTGTTCGCGGAGGCCGAGGCGCTCGGCTACCTCGAGGCCGACCCCACGCTCGACGTCGATGGCCACGATGCCGCGGCGAAGGCCGCGATCCTCGCTGAGCTCGCCTTCCACTCCCGCGTCACCCTCGACGACGTGTACTGCGAGGGGATCTCCAAGGTCACCCTCGACGACGTCCACGCAGCCCAGAAGATGGGCTTCGTCATCAAGCTGCTCGCGGTCGCCGAGCTGAGCGCCGATGGAAGCGGCATCATCGTGCGAGTGCACCCGGCGATGATCCCGCGCGACCACCCGCTCGCGAGCGTTCGGCTTGCGTTCAACGCCGTGTTCGTCGAGGCCGAGGCTGCGGGCGAGATGATGTTCTACGGCCGGGGCGCCGGCGGGGCCCCGACCGCGAGCGCCGTGCTCGGTGATCTCGTCGCGGCTGCGCGCAACCGTGTCACGGGGTCAGTCGGCCCGGGGGAGAGCACCTACTCCGGCCTGCCGGTCCTCCCGGTCGGCGAGGCCCTCACGCGCTATTACGTCAATCTCGACGTCGCTGACCGCCCCGGTGTCCTCGCCTCGATTGCCGCGGCCTTCGCCGACAACGGGGTGAGCATCCAGGTGGTGCGCCAGGACGGCCACGGAGACGAGGCCGGGCTTATCGTCCGCACTCATCGGGCGACTGACGATGCCCTCCGGCGAACGGTCGACACGCTACGCGAGCTCGACACGGTCAAGCGGGTCGTCGGCGTCATGCGGGTCGAGGGCGAGGTGGGGGAGTAGCCATGGCACACCAGTGGAGAGGGCTCATCGAGGAGTACCGCGACCGCCTGCCCGTGAGCAGCGCCACCCCGGTCGTGACCCTTCGCGAGGGGGGCACGCCGCTCGTCTACGCGTGCACCCTGAGCGAGATGACCGGCTGCGAAGTGTGGCTGAAGTTCGAAGGCGCGAACCCGACCGGATCCTTCAAGGACCGCGGCATGACGATGGCGATCTCGAAGGCAGCAGAGGACGGCGCGAAGGCCGTCATCTGCGCCTCGACGGGCAACACATCGGCGAGCGCCGCGGCCTACGCCGTCAAGGCCGGAATGGTCTGCGCTGTCCTCGTGCCGCAGGGCAAGATCGCGATGGGCAAGCTTGCCCAGGCGATCGTGCACGGGGCGGTGCTCCTGCAGGTCGACGGCAACTTCGACGACTGCCTGCTCGTCGCGCGAAAGCTCTCCGACACCTACCCGGTCGCGCTCGTCAACAGCGTGAACCCGGTGCGCATCGAGGGGCAGAAGACCGCGAGCTTCGAGATCGTCGACATGCTCGGCCACGCGCCGGACATCCACTGCCTGCCGGTCGGGAACGCCGGTAACATCACCGCCTACTGGCGCGGCTACACCGAGTACCAGCGTGACGGCATCGCCGCCTCCGCGCCGCGCATGTGGGGATTCCAGGCGGCCGGCGCTGCGCCGCTCGTGCTCGGCGCCCCCGTCGCGAATCCCGAGACCATCGCGACGGCCATCCGCATCGGCAACCCGGCATCGTGGGACCTCGCGATAGCTGCGCGTGACGAGTCGGGGGGCCTCATCGACTCGGTGACCGACGACGAGATCCTTGCTGCCTACCGGCTCCTCGCGGCGAAGGAGGGCCTGTTCTGCGAGCCGGCGAGCGCGGCAGGCGTCGCCGGCCTGCTGAAGCGGCACGCCTCGGGTGGCCTCGACGCCGGGCAGCGAATCGTCTGCACCCTCACGGGCAATGGGCTCAAGGACCCGCAGTGGGCCCTGGAGGGCGCGAGCGATCCCGTGGTCATCCCCGTCGACGTGGCAGCAGCGGCGCGCGCGCTCGGCCTCGAGGCCTGACCGTGCCGCGGTTTCGGAGGGAGGCGGTGCGCGTCGTCGTGCCCGCGTCAAGTGCGAACCTCGGACCGGCATTCGACTGCGGCGGGCTCGCCCTCGACGTGTGTGACGAGTACGTCGCGATGGTCTCCGATGATGCCGGCGTTCTCATCGAGGTGTCCGGCGAGGGTGCAAGCGACGTTCCGCTCGACGCAACGCATCTCGTCGCCCGATCGATGGCCCTCTCGTTCGCCGCAATGGACGTGCAGCCGCCCGGCTTCGTCCTGCGGTGCGAGAACAGGATCCCGCACGGGCGCGGCATGGGGTCATCGGCCGCGGCGATCATCGGCGGACTCGTCCTCGGGCGGGCGATGGTGATCGATGGCCCGGCCGTGCTCACCGATGACGACCTGCTCCAACTTGCCCTTCGCATGGAGTCGCACCCGGACAACATCGCGGCCGCGCTCTACGGCGGGCTCAATTTCTCATGGCTCTCCGAGGCTGGTTCCGCGGGCACGGTGAAGCTCGATGTTCACCCGGAAATCGTTCCGGTGCTTGCGATTCCCGGTGATGCAGTCCCGACATCGAAGGCTCGGACGGCACTGCCGGCGCAGGTCGACTTCGCTGATGCGTCCTTCAACATCGCCCGCGCCGCGCTCCTCGTGCACGCGCTCACCCGGGACCCGGGCCACCTGCTCGAGGCCACGCGGGATCGGATGCACCAGGAGGCCCGGCGCACGATGTACTCGGCCTCGCTCGAACTCGTCGAGCGGCTCCGGGCCGAGTCGATCCCCGCGGTGATCTCGGGTGCCGGGCCCACCGTGCTGGCGCTCCCGCGGCCGCTGGACGCGGAGCGCCTCCAAGCGCTCGCAGACCCAACGTGGCGCATCGTCGAATGCGCTGTCGCCCACGCTGGGGCGAGGGAAGTGCCGATTGACCCCACCCACCTATGACGGTGGCAGTTGGCGTGTTATGGTGTCACCACTCTCAAGGAGTCGGCCGTGCGCCGCACCTTCAATTCAGGTGAATCCCCGCGATCTGCATCCGTGCGATCAGCAATCATGATCCGCAATGGTGCGTCTCGGGCTGGTTCGCATTGCGCTGAAGAGCACCGAACAGAATCGCACCGCAATGAATCGCGAAGGTTCGCTCGGAGTCACCGTTCATTCGACAGACATGAAGCCGGTTGGGTCCTGACCTTCGCTCACGCCTCCTTGGGTATCCAACGACACGAAGGAAATACGTGACCGAAACAACGTCAGCCGTTCGGGCCAAAGGCCGCGGCGACAACCTGTCCTCCATGCTCCTTCCGGAGCTCAAGGCGCTTGCGGGCCAGTTGGGCATCACCGGCTCGAGCGCAATGCGAAAGGGTGATCTCGTCACCGCGATCGGCGATCGACAGGGCCGATCAGATGCAGCCCCCGCGGCAGCGTCTTCCGGGCGCAGCCGCCCGGTGAGGGCCAAGTCAGTGCCCGCCGAGACTCCGGCAGCCGAGGCCGCAACGCCTGCGCCGGCGATGGGCGAAAAGTCACCCGAATCCGGGGGCAGTGCCGACCGACCGCCGCGTGGCGAGCGCGAGGAACGCCGTGACCGGCCGCAGCGCCAGGACCGCCAGGATCGTCAGCGCGGCGAAGGGTCGCGCAGTGACAACCAGCGCAATGACAATCCGCGCAACGACAACCAGCGCAACGACAACCAGCGCAACGACAACCAGCGCAATGACAATCCGCGCAACGACAACCAGCGCAATGACAATCCGCGCAATGACAACCAGCGCAGCGACAGCTCGCGAAACGACAACCAGGACCGCGACTTCGACCGTGGGGGCAACAGCCGCCGTAGGGGCCGCGACCGCTTCCGCGACCGCAGTGGCCGGGGTGACCGCCCGCGCGGTAGCGGTGGAGGTGGCGCCTACAACGACATCGACACTGAGATCCATGAGGACGACATCCTCGTACCCGTAGCGGGCATCCTCGATGTGCACGAGAGCTACGCCTTCGTCCGCACGACCGGCTACCTGCCCGGCTCGAACGACGTCTACGTCTCCCTTGCCATGGTCCGCAAGCACGGTCTGCGCAAGGGTGATGCGATCACGGGCGCGACGAAGCAGCCGAAGGAAGGCGACCGTCGCGAGAAGTTCAACCCGCTTGTCCGCATCGACACCGTGAACGGCGGAGACCTCGAGTCCGCCCGAAATCGGCCCGAGTTCTCCAAGCTCACGCCGCTCTACCCGCAGGATCGACTGCGACTCGAGACCGACTCGGGCAATCTCACGACGCGGGTCATCGACCTGGTGGCGCCGATCGGCAAGGGCCAGCGTGGTCTCATCGTCTCCCCGCCGAAGGCTGGAAAGACCATGGTGCTGCAGGCAATTGCCAATGCCATCACCGTGAACAACCCCGAGGCGCACCTCATGGTCGTGCTCGTCGATGAGCGTCCTGAAGAGGTCACCGACATGCAGCGGTCGGTGAAGGGCGAGGTCATCGCATCGACCTTCGATCGTCCGGCAGAGGATCACACGATCATCGCCGAGCTCGCCATCGAGCGCGCGAAGCGCCTCGTCGAACTCGGCCACGACGTGGTCGTGCTCCTCGACTCGATGACCCGCCTCGGCCGCGCATACAACCTCGCCGCGCCGGCATCGGGTCGCATTCTGTCGGGAGGCGTCGACTCGACCGCCCTCTACCCGCCGAAGCGTTTCTTCGGCGCGGCCCGCAACATCGAGCATGGCGGCTCGCTCACGATCCTCGCCACCGCGCTCGTCGAGACCGGCTCGCGCATGGACGAGGTGATCTTCGAGGAGTTCAAGGGCACGGGCAACATGGAGCTCAAGCTCGACCGCCGCCTTGCAGACAAGCGGGTCTTCCCCGCGGTCGACGTTGATGCCTCGGGCACGCGCAAGGAGGATCTCCTCCTCGCGCCCGATGAACTGAAGATCGTCTGGAAGCTGCGCCGGGTTCTCCATGCCCTCGATCAGCAGCAGTCGATCGAGTTGCTCCTGTCGAAACTGCGGGAGACGAAGACGAATCTGGAGTTCCTGCTGCAGGTCCAAAAGACGACGCCTTCGTCCGGTGGATCGGGCGACGACGACTGAGAAGCCCGATTTCGTCAGCGGGCCATGACCGTGCATAATTGTCACGTTCCGGTCCACGTTTCGCCACGCGATCCGACCCGGCACCCGATCAAGGAGATTCTGTGAAAGCCGATATTCATCCCGCGTACGTCGAGACCACGGTGACATGCACCTGTGGCAGCACGTTCACGACGCACAGCACTGCGAAGAGCGGTCAGATCCATGCCGATGTCTGTTCGCAGTGCCACCCGTTCTACACTGGCAAGCAGAAGATCCTGGACACGGGCGGTCGAGTAGCGAAGTTCGAAACGCGTTACGGCAAGACCTCCAACCAGTAGTCTCACCCCCCGGGCGCCGGCCCGGGGTCGGCCGCGTGTCTCCCCCGTCGCGCGGTCGATCCCCGACCGGCGCCCGGGGCTATTTCCGGCAGGTATTTGTCAGGCGGTCGGCCTCACCGAGGCTCTCGCGGGAAGGATGAGCGACCATGTTCGAATCCTGCCTCGAGCTCGTCGACGAGTACTCAGAGCTCGAGCGGCAACTCGCCGTTCCAGAGGTCCACAACGACCAGGAGCTCGCCCGCAGGCTCGGCCGGCGGTACGCGCAACTTCGTGCCGTGGTGGCCGGTTATCGGGAGTGGGCGACCCTTGCCGACGACGTCTTGGCCGCCACCGAGCTCGCAGCAGAGGACGCCTCCTTCGCCGCCGAGCTGCCCGGGCTGGTCGAACGTGAGGGCATCGCAGCCGAGCGGCTTACTGCACTCCTCCTTCCGCGCGGTCCCCTCGACGACAAGGACGTCATCGTCGAGGTCAAGGCGGGCGAGGGCGGCGAGGAGTCGGCGCTGTTCGCCGCCGACCTCCTGCGCATGTACGTGCGCTACGCGGAGCGTCACGGCTGGTCGACCCAGATCCTCGACGCCGTGGAGTCCGACCTCGGCGGTTACAAGAACGTCGCGATCGCCGTGAAGGCCAAGGGCGTGCAGGAGCCGGGGGAGTCGCCCTACGCGCGATTGAAGTTCGAGGGCGGGGTGCACCGGGTGCAGCGAGTGCCCGTGACCGAGTCACAGGGCCGCATCCATACCTCGGCGGCAGGCGTGCTCGTCCTTCCCGAAGCCGAGGATGTCGAGGTCGTCATCGACCAGGGCGACCTTCGCATCGACGTCTACCGCTCATCAGGCCCCGGTGGCCAGAGCGTGAACACGACCGACAGCGCGGTGCGCATCACTCACCTCCCGAGCGGCCTCGTCGTGTCATGCCAAAACGAGAAGAGCCAGCTGCAGAACCGGGAGCAGGCGATGCGGATCCTGCGCGCCCGGCTCCTCGCGGCCGCGGAGGAGCAGGCTGCGCAGGAGGCGTCCGACGTCCGTCGCTCCCAGGTGCGCACGATGGACCGAAGCGAGCGGATCCGAACCTACAACTTCCCCGAGAACCGGCTCGCCGATCATCGTGTCGGGTTCAAGTCGCATAACCTCGACCAGATCCTCGACGGTGATCTCGATCCGGTGATCGATGCGTGCGTCGCGGCCGACAACGCGGCACGCCTCGCCGAGTCGAGCGTGTAGATGAGCATCGACATCGACAGGACGATGGGTGGCCGACAGACCATCCGCGATGTCCTGTTCGATGCGGAGCATCGCCTCGCCGCGGTCGGGGTGCCCTCGCCAGGCGTCGATGCGGCTGAGATCGTCGCGTTCGCGATGGGCACCACGCGGCGGCACCTGATCCTCCAGGATCCCATCGGGTCCGACGAGCGGGTGCAGATCGAACGACTCCTCACCAAGCGGCTGTCCCGGGTGCCGCTCCAGCACCTCATCGGCACGGTTGGCTTTCGGTACCTCGACGTGTCGGTGGGAATGGGCGTGTTCATCCCCAGGCCCGAGACTGAGCTCGTGGCCGAGGCAGCGATCCGCGAGATCAACCTGCAGCCCGAGGGCACCCGTATCGCCGTCGACCTGTGCACCGGAAGCGGCGCGATCGCCATCTCGCTGGGCACGGAGGCGAAGGGCTCGGTCATCCACGGGGTCGAGCTCAGCAATGACGCGATTGTCTGGACGCGCCGGAATGTCGCCGCGTACGAGGAGCGCCTGAGCGAGGCTGGTTCGCGGGTCGAGGTGATCCATGACGATGCGGCGGTTGCCGCCGACCCCGGGCATGCCCTTGCAACGCTCGCGGGCCAGGTCGCGGTCGTCGTCTCGAACCCCCCGTATGTTCCGTCCGGGATGGTGCCGCGTGAGCCCGAGGTACGCGACCACGAGCCAAAGATCGCCCTCTACGGCGGCGAGGACGGTCTCGATGTCGTGCGCGGGGTCCTGCGCACCGCCGCGATCCTCCTGCGACCGGGGGGCCTGCTCGTCATCGAGCACTCCGATATGCAGGGAATTGCCGCCGGGCCGAAGGGAGTTCCGGGCGCCGCCCGGGAGATGGTGGCCGATGACGAACTCTCGACAATGACGAGCATCCTGCCGGGCCGCCCGGTGTGGACCCGGATCACCGACCGGATCGACCTCACCGGCCGCCCTCGGTTCACCCTGGCCCGACGCGTGGAGTGATCATGGTTCGACTCGACAGCACTGAGCGCCACGGCCGGGAGCGATCGGTCAGCACTGCAGCGTCCGCCGCCCGTCGCGGCGACGTCGTCCTCGTCCCGACCGAGTCCTGCTACGCCCTCGTGAGCGACGCCTTCTCCGTGCGCGGCGTGCGCTCGATCCGCTGGGCCAAGGGGCAGATGAGCCAGGTGCCGCTGCCGGTCATGGTGCCCTCCGTCATGACGGTCGGGGGCATCGCGGCGGGCATTTCGGCACAGGCGCGCGCCCTCATGATCGCCTGCTGGCCGGGTGCGCTGACCCTCCTCATGAGAGCCCAGCCGACCTTGGCCTGGGAACTTCCGGAGGGCACCCCGGTCGCTGTCCGCATGCCGCTGCACCCCGTTCTGCTGGAGCTTCTCGACAAGACCGGGCCGCTCGTCGTGACTGCCGCCAATGCTGCGGGCCTTCAGCCGCCGCTCACCGTGGACGAGGCGGCCACGCAGCTGGGGGAGGCCTGGGTCGTCGCACTGGACTCCGGGGCGATCGAGCCTGTCGAATCGAGCACCGTCGTCGACGTGACAGGCGATGACGTCATCGTCCGACGGCACGGAGGCGTGAGCATCGAGCTCCTCCGCGAAATCTGCCCCGACTTGCTCGACGCTGCGTCAGGCTGATCCTGCGGTACCGCGGGTAGACTTCCATGACGCGATCAAGTTCGCCGACATGATCAAGGGAGTGGAATGACTGCGACACCGTTCTGGGGGCCGGATTTCGACGCGCTGCAGGCCGAGGACCCAGAGATTGCCGGAGTCGTGCTCGCCGAGCTCGAGCGGCTGCGCGGAGGCCTGCAGCTCATCGCGAGCGAGAATTTCACCTCACCGGCGGTGCTGGCTGCCCTCGGATCGACCCTGAGCAACAAGTACGCCGAGGGCTACCCGGGTCGGCGTTACTACGGCGGCTGCGCCGATGTCGACATCGCCGAGAACATCGGCATTGCGCGGGCGAAGGAGCTGTTCGGGGCTGAGCACGCGAACCTGCAGCCGCACAGCGGCGCGAGCGCGAACCTCGCCGCCTACGGAGCGTTCGTCATGCCCGGCGAAACCGTGCTCGCCATGAGCCTGTCCCATGGCGGCCACCTGACACACGGGTCCAAGGTCAACTTCTCTGGCAAGTGGTTCAACGTCGTGTCGTACGGCGTGCGGCGGGACAACGAGCTCATCGACTACGACGAGGTCCGTGCCCTTGCGGCCCTCCACCGGCCCAAGATGATCATCTGCGGGGCGACCGCCTATCCGCGGCTCATCGACTTCGCGGCCTTCCGGTCCATTGCGGATGAGGTGGGCGCCATCCTCATGGTCGATGCCGCGCACTTCATCGGCCTTGTCGCGGGCAAGGCGATCCCGAGCCCGGTGCCGCACGCCGATGTCGTGACCTTCACCACGCACAAGGTCCTGCGCGGCCCGCGCGGCGGGATGATCCTGTGCAAGGAGGAGCACGCCGCCAAGATCGACAAGGCGGTGTTCCCGATGATGCAGGGCGGCCCGCTCATGCACGCGGTCGCGGCCAAGGCGGTCGCGCTCAAGGAGGCGGCCACGCCCGCCTATCAGTCGTACGCGCGCCAGGTCATCGTCAATGCGCAGGCCTTGGCCGCTGGCCTGGCAGCCGAGGGCATGCGCCCGGTCAGCGGGGGCACCGACACCCACCTGGCGCTCATCGACATCCAGGGCGTGGGCGTGACCGGTGCTGATGCGGAGGTCCGCTGCGACGCCGCCCGAATCACGTTGAACAAGAACACCATTCCCTATGACCCACAGCCTCCGTCAGTCGGCTCGGGCATCCGGGTCGGCACCCCTGCCACGACCACGCAGGGCATGGGGGAGGCCGAGATGACCGAGATGGCCGGCCTGATCGCCCGTGCGGTTCGCGACGCAGACGGGTCAGACGTCGCCGACGTCACCGCGGGCGTCACCGACCTCGTCACCCGATTCCCGGCATACCCAAGAGGCTGATCACCCAGTGCGCGAATACCTCCTGTGCCTGCTGGCCGCCGCTGCGGTCACGTACCTCACGACCCCGCTCGTCGAGCGGTGGGCTGTGAGATTCGGGGTGATGGCCGAGGTTCGCGACCGCGATGTCCACGCCGAGCCGACCCCGAGGCTGGGCGGGCTCGCGATGTTCTTCGGCCTGCTGGCCGGCCTCCTGCTCGCGAGCAAGCTCCCGATGATGAGGTCGGTGTTCGATGCGGGGAGTGCCCCGGTCGCGCTCCTCTCGGGCGTTCTCGTGCTGCTCGTCCTCGGCATCATTGACGACAAGATCGGACTTGATGCACCGATCAAGCTCGCCGGACAGGTGCTGGCAGCCGGCGTGATGGCCTTCCAGGGCATCGCGGTCATCTGGCTGCCGTTCGGTGGAACGCTCGTCCTCGACCCGCTCACGAGCGTGCTGTTCACCGTCCTCATCGTCCTGGTGAGCATCAACGCCATCAACTTCGTCGATGGCCTCGATGGCCTCGCCGCGGGCATCGTGGCGATCGCTGCCGGCGCATTCTTCATGTACTCCTATCTGCTATCGGTCGAACTCGGCGTCGAGCGGGCAACGCTCGCAACCCTCGTGTCCGTGCTGCTCGTGGGCATGTGCCTGGGGTTCCTGCCGCACAACACGTTCCGGGCCCGCATCTTCATGGGCGATACCGGCTCGATGATGCTGGGTCTGCTCCTCGCCGCCGGCACCATCACCCTCATCGGGCAGGTCGACCCCAGTTCGATCGCCGGACCCACACTCCTGCCGACGCTCCTGCCCATCCTCCTGCCCGTGGCAGTCATGGCGGTGCCGGTCGTCGACCTGTTCCTCGCGGTCATCCGGCGTACCCGGGCAGGTCGCAACCCCTTCTCGCCTGACAAGCAGCACCTGCACCACCGACTGCTTGAGATGGGCCATTCGCAGTCGCGGGCGGTGCTCGTCATGTACGCCTGGACAGGCCTCATCAGCTTCACGGCCGTTGCCGTCGCGTTCTTCCCGATCGGCTACGCACTGCTCGGATTTTTCGTTGGCCTCGCAGGGATTCTCATCGCGATTCGACCGCCCGTGAACAGGCCGCTGGCGGTCGTCAAGAGCCTACGGACCGGCACCCGCGACTGAGCGTGACGCACCCCACGGGGCACCGGCTTTGGGGATTGGAGGTACCTGCGCTACTTTCAATGCGTGGCCAATTCGCTGACGCCCCCGACTGCATCCGGGCCCCCCGCCCGGACAGCGGCGTCGATCGACGCGCTCGTGCTGCGCTGGGCCGGTATAGCGACCTTGGCGGTCGGTGTCGTCGCCGTCCTCATCGGCCTCGCGGCCTCGGGCGCGGGCGGTGCGATCGGGGCGGCCATCGCCGTTGCCATCGTCCTGGTGTTCTTCTCGATCGGTCAGCTCATCTTGGGTTCGGTGCTTCGCAACAACCCGCAGATGGCCATGACCGTCGCGCTGATGACCTACCTCGTGAAGCTCGGAGTCCTGTTCGTCTTCATCATCTTGTTCGCTGACACGACATTGTTCGATACCAAGGTGTTCGCCGCCACCGTCGTGGTCTGCACGATCGCCTGGACGTCAGCCGAGGTGTGGGTCTTCAGTCGGACGAAGGTGCTGTACGTCGAGCCCGGGGGTCCCTCGTGAGCGCCCCCGCACCCCAGCGGCCGCAGTTCGGGTGGTACCGTTCGGGCGCTGGAATTCGACGGATTCCCGAGGCTTCGCCCCGGGGAATGTCGGACTCCGCGTGGACGATCACCAGTCGCATCATCGCTGGCCTGCTGCTCTACACAGGCGTGGGATGGTTGTTGTCCTTATGGCTCGGACACCAGCAGGTGTTCATGGCCGTGGGGGCGCTTGTCGGCCTTGGACTCTCGTACACCCTCGTCTTCACGGGCCTCGCCCGCGAGGCTAGGAGAGAGGCTGCCAGCGCCGGGGATGACCAAGGGATCGTGCAGTGAATGTTCATGAACCAGCGGTTCTGGGAGGACCTCGTTGTCGGCTGAACTAGTGCTCGCCTCTGGCGGCATTGACTGTCACCTGATGTCCGGTTGCGGGTTCCCCGCGCCCGGCGCTGAGATCTTCCAGTTCGACGCCGTGTTCTCATTCACCGTCGGCAGCCTGGAGTTCAACATCACGAAGGTGACGATCCTGCTCTTCATCGTCGTCGTCGTCCTCCTCAGCTTCTTCCTCTACGCCTTCCGCAAGCCGCAGCTCGTGCCGCGCGGGGCACAGAACGTCGGAGAGCTCGGCTACCTGTTCATCCGCGACGGCATCGCCCGCGAGGCGATGGGCAAGGAGGGCGACAAGTTCGTCCCCTTCCTCTTCTCGTTCTTCTTCCTCATCTGGATGTCGAACTTCGTGGGCATCGTGCCCTTCGCGCAGATTCCCATCACCTCGATCTTCGCGATCCCGGTGGCGTTCGCGCTCATCGTCTACTTGACCTGGGTTCCACTGGGCATCTACCGCCAGGGCTTCGGGCCGTTCTTCAAGAACATGCTCTTCCCCCCGGGGGTCCCGAAGGCGATGTACGGCCTGCTGGCGCCGATCGAGTTCATCTCGAACATCATCGTGCGGCCATTCACGCACTCGGTCCGTCTGTTCGCGAACATGTTCGCCGGACACCTCCTCATCGCCTCGTTCAGCGTCGCGACGTTCTACCTCATCAGTGCCAGCCTCATCGGGATCATGGGATCGGTGGCATCGTTCGCAGTGACGATCGCGCTCACCGGATTCGAGATCCTCATCCAGGCACTGCAGGCCTACATCTTCACGCTGCTCACCGCGGTCTACATCAGCGGTGCGCTGCATGCCGAGCACTAACCAGGGCACGTCAGCAGGGCAGCACCACCGCACCGAAGTTCAGTAACCTCAGCCACAACTCAATAACCCAAAAGACCCCAGACCGGCGGAACGACCGCCGGCCCGGCAAGTAAAGGACATGACATGTCGCTCCTCGCAGAACTGACCGGCTCCATCGGCTCGGTCGGCTACGGCCTCGCCGCGATCGGCCCAGGCATCGGTATCGGCATCATCTTCGGTCAGGGCGTGCAGGCCATCGCGCGTCAGCCTGAGGCGTACGGCATCATCCGCCAGAACATGCTCCTGGGCTTCGCCCTTGCCGAGGCGCTCGCGCTCATCGGCTTCGTCGTTCCCTTCGTCTTCGGTCCGTGACCTGAGCCGTCCCGCGGTTCCTCCATTGATTGATACGGGAAGGTCTTTGACGTGATGAACGTGTTTGCAGCACTGAGCACTGCGATCACCGCCTCGGGTGGTGAGGGCGGCGAGGAGATGCCGTCGGTCCTCGCAGTGCCGATCGATGAGCTGGTCATCGGCATCATCGCCTTCCTCGTCGTCTTCGGGGTGCTCGGGAAGCTCGCGCTCCCGAAGATCAAGGAAACCCTCGAGGAGCGCACGCATACGATCGAGGGCGGCATCAAGCGGGCCGAGGAGGCACAGGCCGAGGCCCAGCGGTCCCTCGACGAGTACAAGACCCTCCTGGCACAGGGACGCGAGGAGGCTTCGGCCATCCGCACCCAGGCGCAGGCGGATCGCACGGCGATCATCGAGGAAGCCCGCACCGAGGCTCGTGCCGCGGCAGCGCAGGTGACCGCGGCCGCCGAGGCACAGATGGCGGCCGAGCGGGCACAAGCCACGGCTTCCCTCACCCGGCAGGTCGGCGAGATGGCAGTCGGACTCGCTGGCAAGGTCATCGGTCAGGCACTAACCGACGATGCGCGGGTCCGCGCGACGGTCGACGACTTCTTGGCCGACCTCGAGCAGCAGGCGGCTCGCTGATGCTCGGAGCCAGCCGCGAGTCGCTCGCACGTCAGTCCGACGCCCTCGACGCACGCCGTCAGAGTGCCGGATTCGACGGGCTTGCCGATGAGTTGTTCGCTGTCGCCAGCCTGCTCGAGCATGAGCACCAGCTGCGCATGGCGCTGGCCGACTCCGGTCAGCCGCATGCCGTGCGAGAGGGCCTCGTCCGCGACATCCTCGGGGGCAAGGTGAGCGACCTCGCTGTCTCGGTCATGGTCGAGATCGCAGGTGAGCGCTGGTCGAATGACGACGACCTCCTCATGGCCATCGAGCAGCTCGCCGATCAGGTGGTCTTCACGGTGGCGGAGGCCGACGGAACGCTCGACGCGACCGACGACGAGCTGTTCCGATTCGGACGAGCGCTCGACCAGTCACCCGAACTGCAGATGGCACTCACCAGCCCCGCGCAGCCGTCCGCGACCAAGGCCGCGATCGTCCACGACCTGCTCGATGGTCGGTCGACCGGAGCCACCCGCCAGGTTCTCGAGTACGCGGTCGGTCACCTGCACGGGCAGCGAATCGACTCGGTGGTCGATCACCTGTGCGATCTCGCAGCACGCCAGCGCGAGCGCGTCATCGCCGAGGTCCGGGTGGCAGCACCGCTCGATGCCGAGCAGAGCCGTCGCCTCGCCGACGTACTGAGCCGGCTGAAGGGGCGGACCGTTCGCCTGAACGTCGCCGTCGATCCCGCTGTCCTCGGCGGGGTGCACGTCAAGGTCGGCGACGAGGTCATTGATGGCACGGTTGCCGCGAAGCTCGAGCAAGCCCGCCGAGTCGTCCTCAGTTAAGAACGAACACACCCCCAAGCTCCCGCCGACCACGGCGGGCCGAGAAAGAGAGCAGGACCCCATGACGGAGCTGACGATCCGACCGGAAGAGATCCGGGATGCGATCGAGCGGAACGTCGCGGCGTACTCGCCGACAACCGCCCGTGAAGAGGTTGGTCGTGTCATCGAGACCGGCGACGGCATTGCCCGCGTCGAAGGACTCCATTCCGCGATGACCAACGAACTGCTCGAGTTCGAGGGCGGCCTCCTGGGCCTGGCCCTGAACCTCGACGTCCGAGAGATCGGCGTCGTGCTCCTCGGCGACGGCTCGAAGATCGCCGAAGGCCAGGCGGTTCGACGCACAGGCGAGGTGCTCTCGGTGCCCGTCGGCGATGCCTTCCTCGGCCGCGTCGTCGATCCGCTCGGCAACCCGATCGACGGCCTCGGTGCCATCGAGGCGGAGGGCCGTCGCGTCCTCGAGCTTCAGGCGCCGACAGTCGTCCAGCGCCAGCCCGTCAAGGAGCCGCTCCAGACAGGCATCAAGGCCATCGACGCCATGACCGCCATCGGTCGCGGTCAGCGGCAGCTCATCATCGGTGACCGCCAGACCGGCAAGACCGCCGTGTGCCTGGACACCATCCTCAACCAGCGTGAGAACTGGCTTTCGGGCGATCCGAACAAGCAGGTCCGCTGCATCTACGTCGCGATCGGCCAGAAGGGCTCGACCATCGCGTCGGTCAAGGGTGCCCTCGAGGAGTACGGTGCAATGGAGTACACGACCATCGTCGCGGCCCCGGCATCTGACCCGGCCGGCTTCAAGTACCTCGCTCCCTACACCGGGTCGGCAATCGGCCAGCACTGGATGTACGCCGGCAAGCACGTCCTCATCGTTTTCGACGACCTGTCGAAGCAGGCCGAGGCCTACCGCGCCGTCTCGCTGCTGCTCCGCCGGCCCCCGGGCCGCGAGGCCTACCCCGGCGACGTCTTCTACTTGCACAGCCGCCTGCTCGAGCGCTGCGCGAAGCTCTCGAATGAGCTCGGCGCAGGCTCGATGACCGGCCTGCCGATCATCGAGACGAAGGCCAACGACATCTCGGCCTACATCCCGACCAACGTC
>WLOY01000032.1 GCA_009699015.1 Actinomycetota bacterium
CCACGTACCTGTCGATCGGCGAGCGCACGAACGCCAACGGCTCGCGGGCCTTCCGCGATGCCATGCTCGAGCAGCGCTGGGATGACTGCGGCGAGATCGCCCGCGCCCAGATCCGCGACGGCGCTCACCTACTCGACGTGTGCATCGACTACGTGGGCCGCGACGGCGTGAACGACATGAAGGAGATCGCGGGCAGGTTCGCCACCGCGTCCACCCTCCCGCTCGTCCTCGACTCCACCGAGCCGGCCGTGCTCCAGGCCGGGCTGGAGATGCTCGGCGGGCGCGCGGTCATCAACTCGGTCAACTACGAGGACGGCGATGGCCCCGAGTCACGTTTCGCGCGAATCATGGCGCTCGTGCAGGAGCACGGTGCGGCGGTCGTCGCGCTCACGATCGACGAGGAGGGTCAGGCGCGCACCGCGGAATGGAAGGTGCGGGTCGCCGACCGCCTCATCCGCGACCTCACGACGAACTACGGCATGAGGGTCGAGGACATCCTCGTCGACACCCTCACCTTCCCGATCGCGACCGGCCAGGAAGAGACGCGGCGCGATGGCATCGAGACCATCGAGGCGATTCGCCAGCTCAAGGCCATGCACCCGACGGTCCAGACCACGCTGGGGCTGTCGAATGTCTCCTTCGGGCTGAACCCGGCCGCGCGACAGGTGCTGAACTCGGTGTTCCTGAATGAGTGCGTCCAGGCGGGCCTTGACTCCGCGATCGTCCACGCCTCGAAGATCCTGCCGATGAGCCGCATCCCCGACGAGCAGCGCGAGGTCGCCCTCGACCTCGTCTACGACCGTAGGCGCCTCAACGACGAGGGCTTCGTCGATTACGACCCGCTGCAGGTCTATCTCCAGCTGTTCGAGGGCGTCGAGGCGAAGTCCCTGTCGGCGACCCGTGCCGAGGAGCTCGCGGGCCTCCCGCTTTTCGATCGGCTCGAGCGCCGGATCATCGACGGAGAGCGGCAGGGCCTCGAGGCCGATCTCGACGAGGCGCTCGGTGAGAGGCCGGCCCTCGCGATCGTGAACGACACCCTGCTGTCGGGCATGAAGGTCGTCGGCGACCTGTTCGGCTCGGGCCAGATGCAATTGCCCTTCGTCCTGCAGAGCGCCGAGGTCATGAAGACCGCGGTCGCGTACCTCGAGCCCTACATGGAGCGCTCCGACGAGGCGGGCAAGGGCACGATGGTCCTCGCGACCGTTAAGGGCGATGTCCACGACATCGGCAAGAATCTCGTCGACATCATCCTGAGCAACAACGGCTATACGGTCGTGAACATCGGCATCAAGCAGCCGATCTCCGCGATCATCGAGGCCGCGGAGAGCAACAAGGCCGACGCCATCGGCATGAGCGGCCTGCTCGTGAAGAGCACGGTGATCATGAAGGAGAACCTCGAGGAGCTCAACACCCGCGGGATTGCCGATCGCTATCCGGTGCTCCTCGGCGGGGCGGCGCTCACCCGTGCCTTCGTCGAGCAGGATCTCGCCGACATGTACGACGGCGACGTCCGCTACGCGCGCGACGCCTTCGAGGGCCTGCGCCTCATGGACACCGTGATGGCGATCAAGCGGGGCGAGCCGGGGGCCGTTCTGCCCGAGCGCCGGGCCCGCCGCGTCAAGTCGCTCGCCGCGACCCTGACGGTCACCGAGCCGCAGGACATGCCCGCGCGCTCTGATGTCGCCGACAACGTGCCGGTGCCAACGGCACCCTTCCTCGGCGAGCGGGTCGTCAGGGGAATCGCGCTCGCCGAGTACACGCCATATCTCGACGAGCGGGCCCTGTTCCTCGGCCAGTGGGGCCTGAAGCCGACCCGGGGCGACGGAGCCTCGTACGAGCAGCTCGTCGAGGAGGAGGGCCGGCCACGCCTTCGCATGTGGCTCGACCGCATCCACACCGAGGGCCTCATCGAGCCCGCAGTCGTCTACGGCTACTTCCCGTGCCACGCCGAGGGCGATGACCTCGTCATCGAGTGGCATGAGGGCCCGGATGCCGGCAAGGAGCGGGCGCGCTTCCCCTTCCCTCGCCAGCGGCGCGACCGCCACCTGTGCCTCGCCGACTTCTTCCGCGCGAAGGAGAGCGGCACATCCGATGTCGTGGCCTTCACGATCGTGACGATGGGCCAGGCGGCGTCTGAGGCCACCGCAAAGCTCTTCGCCGCTGACGCCTATCGCGACTACCTCGAGCTCCACGGGCTGTCCGTGCAGCTCACCGAGGCCCTTGCCGAGTACTGGCATGCGCGGGTCCGCGAGGAGCTCGGCCTCGGACTCGACGACAACCCCGACATGGAGACCCTCATCGCCAAGCAGGGCTATCGGGGGTCTCGGTACTCCTTCGGCTACCCGGCCTGCCCGGACCTCGAGCAGCAGGTCATGCTCTGCGATCTGCTGCACCCGGAGCGGATCGGCGTCGAGCTGTCCGAGGAGTTCCAGCTGCATCCGGAGCAGTCGACGAGCGCCATCATCGTCCATCACCCGGAGGCAAAGTATTTCAACGCCGGATAGCAGTATTTCAACGCCGGATAGCAGTATTTCAACGCCGGACGATCAGCCCGCGCTGCCGGCAGCCGTGCTGTTCGACATGGACGGCACCCTCGTCGACACCGAGCACCTGTGGCTGCAGGCTGAACTCCTCACCATGCTGCGGATCGGCGGTGAGTGGACTGCCGCCGATCAGCAGCACTGCCTTGGCGGCCCGCTCGAGCGGGTTGTCGAGTACATGGCAGGGAAGGGCGACCCGGAAATCGTCGGGGACCTCACGACGCAGGGTGTCGGCGAGTTCCTCATCGCGACAATGGAGGCGCTCCTCCTCACCGAGGAGATCCGCTGGCAGCCCGGTGCGCGGACCCTCGTCTGCGAGGTGGTCGACCGCGGCATTCCGACCGGCCTGGTCACGGCATCTTGGCGACGGCTCATCGACGCCGTTCACGTGAGCATTGCCGGCGATCTCGGCTTCGAGCCGTTCACGGTCATCGTCGGCGGCGACGAGGTGCCTGAGAGCAAGCCGCACCCGGCTCCCTACCTGCAGGCGGCAGCCCTGCTCGGGGTGGCTCCGGGCGATTGCCTGGTGATCGAGGACTCGCCGACCGGCGTGGCGTCGGGCCTCGCAGCCGGCTGCCGCGTTGTCGCAGTGCCGCACATGGCGCCCGTCGCGGCAGCCGAGCGGCTCACCGTCATCGACGGCCTCGCCGGCTGGTCGATCGAGGGCCTCTGGCGCGCCGCTGTCAGCCCTGCGGGCTCGCGCTAGCGGCCCCGAAAGGGGCTGTGCCGACCGACTTGCCAGAGCTGTCCGACTTGCCAGAGCTGTCCGACTTGCCAGAGCTCTCGAACGGCGAATCGACTCGCGATGCTGCCGACAGCCACAGATGTGGCGGCGGCATCGGGGGGAGGACTCCGCCCCATTCCGGGCACGAGGGCCGATGGGCGCACCAGTCGCACAGCCTCGAGGTGGTCGGGGCGAATACTCCCGACCGCGCGGCCTTGTTGATCGCCTCCCGAAGGGCGAGGATCTTGCGCTCGGTCGAGAGCAAGTCCTGCTCGGTCGGCTCGTAGCGCAGCACCTCACTGCTGCCGAGGTACATCAGCTGGAGCATGCGGGGCATGTCGCCGGTCATGCGCCACCAGGCGAGCGCATAGAACCGCATCTGGAACATGGCCTTGGCCTCGTATCGCGAGCCCGGGGCCTTGCCGGTCTTGTAGTCGACGATCCGGATCTCGCCTGCGGGCGAGCGGTCGATACGGTCGACGAAGCCGCGGATCGAGAACGAGTCGGCGATCTCGACGGAGACGCCGAGCTCGCGCGCGTGCGGCTCGAGGCGGCTCGGGTCCTCGAGAGCGAAGTAGGTGTCGAGGAGCGGAAGGGCGCTGGCGAGCACCCGTTCGGCGACCTCGGCAGGATCGACGGTGCCGCCGAGGCCCAGCTCCGCCTCGACTATCCGGGCCGATGCCTCGTCGTTCGCGGCGAGCTCGAGCCAGGCCTCGGTGAACAGGACCCTGGTCCGCGCCACGGTGCGGTCGGCTGCCGGGAGGTCGAAGAGATGCTCGAGGGCCGAGTGGACGAGCGTGCCCCGGAGCGCGGCAGGCGAGGAGGGCTCGGGGAGCCGGTCGATGGAGCGGAAGCGGAAGAGGAGGGGACAGGTGAGAAAGTCATTGGCCCGCGACGGCGACAGCGAACCGGGAAATGCGGCGAAGGGATCCGGGGCTGCTGCGTCAGGGTTCACGTTCGTCACCCTAGGTCAAGGGTGCGACAGTCGAACGGCACGTCAATCGAACGGCACGTCAATCGAACAGCACGTCAGTCGAACAGCACGACGGCCCGTCTCGGACGAACGGACTACTGTTCGACAAATGGCTGAACCCACTTACACCCGCCGAGGTGCGTTCGCTTACGGCGACCTCGTCCAGCTCACCGACGCGAAGGGCAAGCTCTACACGATCACCCTCGTCGAGGGGAAGTCCTTCCACACCCACCGGGGGGCGATCGACCACGATGCCATCGTGGGCCTGCCCCAGGGATCGGTGCTCATGGGCTCGGGGGGAGCCGCCTTCCTCGCGCTCAAGCCGCTGCTCGACGACTTCGTGCTCTCGATGCCGCGCGGGGCCGCGGTCATCTATCCGAAGGACTCGGCACGCATTGTCGGGCTCGCGGGCCTCGGGCCCGGCTCCCGTGTCGCCGAGGCCGGTGTCGGATCCGGCGCCCTCACCTGCTCGCTGCTGCGCGCAGTCGGCCCGACCGGGCACGTCTACAGCTATGAGCGTCGCGAGGAGTTCGCCGCCGTCGCGACGAAGAACGTCGACCGCTGGTTCGGCACGATCCCCGAGCACTGGACCCTCGCCCTCGGCGACCTCGCCGACACCCTCGACGAGCGCGGGCTCGACGCCGTCATCCTCGACATGCTCGCGCCCTGGGAATGCCTGGCCGCCGTCGCAGCGTCGCTCGCACCCGGCGGCGTCCTCGTCGGATACGTCGCGACGACAACCCAGATGTCCAAGCTGGTGGAGTTCATGCGGGTCTCCGGCGACTGGACCGAGCCGCGCGCCGAGGAGTCGCTCATCCGCACGTGGCACCTCGACGGGCTTTCGGTGCGACCCGATCACCGGATGATCGGACACTCAGGCTTCCTCGTGGCGGCACGCCGCCTCGCACCGGGGGCAGTGCTCCCCACCCGCAGGCGCAGGCCCGCACCGGGCGCCTACGGCGAGGACTACACCGGCCCGGGCGCGGCGACCGAGCCCGGCGCGATCCTCGAACACGCCGTCGAACTTGCTGTCGAACCAGCCGTCGAACACGCCGGGACCACCGAATCGGGTTAGAGTCGTCGGAGCCGCTATTCATCGGAGCCGCAATTCACCGGAGCCGAAATGAGGAGGATCCGTGGACACGCCCCAGACGCCCGATGCCAGCATGGGCGACCGTCGTGACGACCCGGCGAACGAACGGGGAGCCCAGCAGTTGCGCGGCGAGCTAGCGGCGCAGAAGGACCACAACGCCCGGCTCATCGTGACCCTGCGCGATGCGCGCGAGCAGATCGTCACCCTCAAGGCCGAAGTCGACCGGCTCGGCGAGCCGCCGAGCGGCTACGGCACCTTCCTCGAGCTCCACGACGACGGCAGCGTCGACATCATGGCCGGCGGCAAGAAGATGCGCGTGGCCGTGAGCCCCTCGGTCGACGCAGCCTCGCTGCGTCCCGGCCAGGAGGTAATGCTCAACGAGGCCCTCAACGTCGTCGCCGACCATGCCTTCGAGGTCGTGGGCGAGATCGTCACGCTCAAGGAGGTGCTGAGCGATCGGGTGCGCGCCCTCGTCGTGGCCGGCGGCGAGGAGGAGCGTGTCGTGCGGCTCGCGCAGCCGCTCCTATCGACGCGCCTGCGCTCCGGGGATGCGCTGCTCCTGGATTCGCGCTCCGGATACGTCACCGAGAAAATCCCCAAGTCGGAGGTCGAGGAGCTCATCCTCGAGGAGGTCCCCGACATCGACTACGCCGACATCGGCGGCCTGCGAGACCAGATCGAGAGCATCCGCGACGCCGTGGAGCTGCCATTCATGCACCCTGAGCTCTATGCCGAGCACGCGCTCATGCCACCGAAGGGCATCCTGCTGTACGGCCCGCCCGGCTGCGGCAAGACCCTCATTGCCAAGGCCGTCGCGAACTCGCTCGCGAAGAAGGTCGCCGAGCGCAACGGCCTGGAGGAGGGACGCAGCTTCTTCCTCAACATCAAGGGTCCCGAGCTGCTCAACAAGTACGTCGGCGAGACCGAGCGCCATATCCGCCTGGTATTCCAGCGGGCCAGGGAGAAGGCCTCGGAGGGCATGCCCGTCATCGTGTTCTTCGACGAGATGGACTCGCTGTTCCGCACCCGCGGATCGGGCGTCTCGAGCGATGTCGAGAACACCATCGTGCCGCAACTGCTGAGCGAGATCGACGGCGTCGAGGCCCTGGAGAACGTCATCGTCATCGGGGCATCGAATCGCGAGGACATGATCGACCCCGCCATCCTGCGTCCGGGCCGTCTCGACGTGAAGATCAAGATCGAGCGTCCGGATGCCGAGGCCGCCCGGGAGATCTTCAGCAAGTACCTCGTCCCGACTCTCCCGCTCCACCCGAGCGACCTCGCCGAGAACGGCGGCGACGCCGTCATCACCTGCCAGGCAATGATCCAGCGCGCGGTCGAGCTCATGTACTCGGAGGCCGAGGAGAACCGGTTCCTCGAGGTCACCTACGCGAACGGCGACAAGGAGATCCTCTACTTCAAGGACTTCAACTCCGGGGCGATGATCGAGAACATCGTCTCGCGGGCCAAGAAGTCAGCTATCAAGGCATTCCTCGACTCCGGCGAGCGCGGGATCAGGGTCCAGCACCTGCTCGATGCCTGCCTCGACGAATTCCGCGAGAACGAGGACCTTCCCAATACGACGAATCCTGACGACTGGGCGCGGATCTCGGGCAAGAAGGGGGAGCGGATCGTCTTCATCCGGACCCTCATCCAGGGCAAGAAGGGAAGCGAGGCAGGCCGGTCCATCGCGACGGTCGCGAACACCGGCCAGTACCTGTGACCCGGCGCTGCCCCCGTCGACCGGTGGCCTGCCCCAGGTGAGCGTCCACCGGGTCATGGGCATCGAGACCGAGTACGGCATCACCGTGCCGGGCCATCCGACCATGAACGCCATGGTCTCCTCGACCCACATCGTCAACGCGTACGCGCAGGAGGTCATCGCTGCCGGACGCCGCAAGGCCCGATGGGACTACGACCTCGAGTCGCCGCTGCGCGACGCCCGCGGCTTCGACATGTCGCGGGCCGAAGCCGATCCGAGCCAGCTCACCGACGACGACCTCGGCCTCGCGAATGTGGTCCTCACGAACGGCGCGCGCCTATACGTCGATCACGCCCACCCTGAGTACTCGGCGCCGGAGGTCACGAACCCCCGCGACGCCGCGCTCTGGGACAGGGCCGGGGTCCGGGTCATGGAGCGCGCCTCGACGCTCGCCTCCCGCAGCGGCTCGACGCCACCGATCCTGCTGTACAAGAACAACACCGACAACAAGGGCGCGTCCTACGGCACCCACGAGAACTACCTCATGCGCCGCACGACACCGTTCTCCGACATCGTCCGCCATCTCACCCCGTTCTTCATCACCCGCCAGGTCTTCACCGGCTCGGGCCGGCTCGGGGTGGGCCAGGAGGGGCGCTCGATGCGCTACCAGCTGACCCAGCGCGCCGACTTCTTCGAGGTCGAGGTGGGCCTCGAGACCACGCTCAAGCGGCCGATCATCAACACGAGGGATGAGCCGCACGCCGACCCGGAGAAGTACCGCAGGCTTCACGTCATCGTCGGCGACGCGAACCTGTGCGATGTCGCGACGTACCTGAAGATGGGCACGACGTCCATCATTCTGGCGATGATCGAGGATGGCGCGCTCGATCAGGCCGACCTCACGCCGCGCAATCCCGTCCGCGAGATGCATGCCGTCAGCCACGACACGACCCTGCAGCACCGGCTCGTCATGAACGACGGCAGTCGGCGCACCGCAATCGAGATTCAGGAGCACCTCTGCACGCTCGCGAGGGCCTATTGCGCGCAGCAGGCAGGTGGTGACATCGATGAGCAGACCCTCGATGTCCTCGACCGGTGGAGCGCGACCCTGTCCGGCCTCGCCGCCGACCCGATGACCTGCGCGACCACGGTCGACTGGGTCGCCAAGCTCGCCCTCCTCGAGGAGTACCGAGCGCGTGACGGCCTCGACTGGTCGGCGCACCGGCTCCAGGCCATCGACCTGCAGTACTCCGATGTCCGCCGTGACAAGGGCCTCGCCGCCCGACTCGAGGCAAGGGGCAGGCTTGCGAGGCTGTTCACCGATGACGAGGTCGATCGCGCGATGCACCGTCCGCCGCATGACACGCGCGCCTACTTCCGGGGCGAGTGCCTGCGCCGATACCCCGAGCAGGTGGCGGCCGCCTCATGGGATTCGGTCGTCTTCGACATCCCAGGTCAGGAGAGCCTCCTGCGGGTACCGACCCTCGAGCCGCTCCGCGGCACCCGGGAGCACGTGGGCGCGCTCCTCGACGCCTCGCCGACACCGCAGGAACTCATCGCAGCCCTGAGCGTCTCGACCTGAATCCGGGTAGCCTGTCCACATGTCACAGCGCGAGAGTGCCGAGCGTCGAACCTCGAAGCCGAGCCAGACCGAGGAGGCAGCCCAGACCCCCGCCGAGTCGGCTGCCACCACCGATCTCGACTCCGACATCGACTCCATCCTCGATGAGATCGACAGCGTCCTCGAGGAGAACGCCGAGGACTTCGTGAAGTCCTTCGTCCAGAAGGGCGGCCAGTGAGCTTCGAGCATCGCGCCCTGCAGGTCGCCTTCACCGCGCCGCGGTCCTCGTCCTTCGCAGAGTTCCTCGCGACCGCCGCTCCAGCCGCACTGCCGTCCACGCGCATGAACCCGGACCAGGCGCTGCAGGCGCCCCACGGCACGACCATCGTCGCCCTTCGCGGCGACTTCGGTGCCGTCATGGCCGGTGACCGCCGGGCCACCATGGGCAACGTCATCGCCCAGCGAGACATCGAGAAGGTGTTTGCCGCCGACGACCACTCGCTCATCGGCATCGCTGGCACTGCTGGCATCGCCGTAGAGCTCGTCCGGCTCTTCCAGGTCGAGCTCGAGCACTACGAGAAGATCGAGGGCGTCTCCCTATCCCTCGACGGCAAGGCGAACCGGCTCGCAAGCCTGCTCCGAGGCAATCTCGGTCTGGCAATGCAGGGCCTATCGGTCGTTCCCCTCTTCGCGGGCTACGACGTCGACCGACAGCGCGGGCGCATCTTCTCCTACGACGTCACCGGTGGTCGCTACGAGGAGCACGACTTCTACGCCGTCGGGTCGGGCTCATTCTTCGCGCGAGGATCGCTCAAGAAGCTCTACCGACCGGATGCCGATGCCGACCACGCCATCGACACGGCACTCGAGGCCCTGTACGACGCGGCCGACGACGACAGCGCAACGGCCGGCCCCGACATGGCCCGCCGTATCTTCCCGATCGTCGGCATCGCGACGGGCGAGGGAGTCCGGATGCTCGACACCGACGAGGTGGAGGCGCGGGTGGCCCCGCTGGTGGCCCGGCGGATGACCCGGCCGAACGGCCCGTACGCAGGGATGCCGGAAGGGGGGTCGGGCTCATGAGCATGCCGTTCTACGTCTCGCCTGAGCAGATCATCAAGGACAAGGCCGACTATGCGCGCAAGGGCATCGCCCGCGGACGCTCTGTCATTGTCGAGGAGTACGACCAGGGCATCGTGTTCGTGGCGGAGAACCCATCGCGCGCCCTGCACAAGATCAGCGAGATCTACGACCGCATCGCCTTCGCAGCCGTCGGCAAGTACAACGAGTTCGAGAACCTCCGAGTCGCCGGCGTGCGCCTGGCCGACATGCGCGGCTACTCATATGACCGGCGGGATGTGAGCGGTCGCAGCCTTGCGAATGCCTACGCGCAGACCCTCGGCACCATCTTCACCGAGACCCCGAAGCCATACGAGGTCGAGATCGTCGTCGCCGAGGTCGGCCAGACCTCGGAAGACGACCAGCTCTACCGGCTCACCTTCGATGGCTCGGTCGCCGACGAGCACGGCTACGTCGCCATGGGCGGATCCGCGGAGGCCATCACCTTGGCGCTGTCCACGGAGTGGCGCGAGGGCATGACCCTCGTCGAGGCCCTGCGACTCGCGGTCGACCTGCTCGGCAAGCACGGAGGAGAGGGCGAGCGCCAACTCGGGCCCGGTGAGCTCGAGGTGGCCCTGCTCGAGCGCAGCAGGCCCCGGCGCACCTTCTCGCGAATCAGCCGCGCAAGGCTCGCAGAGCTGCTCGGCTGAGCTCGGCTGGAGGGTAGATGGAGCGACGTATCTTCGGGATCGAGACCGAGTACGGCGTCACGTGCACCTTCCACGGCCAGCGGCGCCTGAGCCCCGACGAGGTCGCCCGCTACCTGTTTCGCAAGGTCGTGGCCTGGGGCCGCAGCAGCAACGTCTTCCTGCGCAATGGCTCGAGGCTCTACCTCGACGTCGGCAGCCACCCCGAGTACGCGACCGCCGAGTGCGACTCCGTGCCGCAACTGGTGGCACATGACAGGGCCGGCGAGCGAATCCTCGAGGGCCTCGTCATCGACGCCGAGCGCCGGCTCGAGGAGGAGGGGATCAAGGGCGATGTCTACCTGTTCAAGAACAACACCGACTCCGCCGGCAACTCCTACGGGTGCCACGAGAACTTCCTCATCGAACGGCAGGGCGACTTCGCACGCATCTCGGACGGCCTCGTGCCGTTCCTCATCTCCCGTCAGGTCATCGCGGGCGCCGGCAAGGTCCTCCAGACGCCGCGCGGGGCCGTCTACTGCCTGAGCCAGCGGGCCGACCACATCTGGGAGGGCGTCTCGAGCGCGACCACGCGGTCGCGTCCGATCATCAACACGCGCGACGAGCCGCACGCCGATGCCGACCTCTACCGCAGGCTCCACGTCATCGTCGGCGACTCGAACATGAGCGAGACCACGACCATGCTCAAGGTCGGCTCCGCCGACCTCGTCCTGCAGATGCTCGAGGCGGGGGTCATCATGCGCGACATGTCGCTCGAGAACCCGATCAGGGCCATCCGCGAGATGAGCCATGACGTCACCGGGCGCAAGGCCGTGCGGCTGAGCACGGGCCGCGAGCTCTCTGCGATCGACATGCAATGGGAGTACTTCCAGAAGGCGTCGGAGTTCGCCGAGCGCCGCGGTCTCACCGACAATCCGGTCCATCGGTGGGTCCTTGAGCTCTGGGGCCGGGCGCTCAAGGCAATCGAGGCCGATGACCTCTCGCTCATCGATCGCGAGATCGACTGGGCCATCAAGCGCCGGCTACTCGAGCGCTACATGGTCAAGCACTCGCTCGATCTCGACTCACCGCGGATCGCGCAGCTCGACCTCGCCTACCACGACATCTCAAGGACCCGGGGGGTGTTCTACCTCATGGAGGGCAAGGGGCTCGTCGACCGCGTGACGACCGACCTGGCGGTCTTCGAGGCCAAGTCCGTGCCGCCCCAGACAACCCGCGCGAAGCTGCGTGGGGATTTCGTGCGCAGGGCCCAGGAGCGGCAGCGCGACTTCACCGTCGACTGGGTCCACCTGAAGCTCAATGACCAGGCGCAGCGCACTGTCCTGTGCAAGGACCCGTTCCTGTCCGTCGATGAGCGGGTCGAGCGCCTCATCGCGAGCATGTAGCGACCGGCTAGGGTTGGCCAATGACCACACGACGCATTGCCATGGCCCTGGGAACCGCAGTACTCGCCGCCGGACTCGCCGGTTGCTCGAGTTCCAGCGACCAGGGTGCCGCCGCCTCCGCGCTTGCCGCCGCCGCCGTCACCGCAGCGCCGTCAGCGCCCGCGCCGTCCTCCCCGGATGCCGCTGCCCCCAGCGGCGTCACCGATCCGACCATCCCCTTCGTCACCACCGACTGCGCCGTGGGCGAGCCCGTCCCGTCCGCCGAGCCGCCCGCCGGCGGCACCACGTTCGGCAGCGTCAACGTCACCATCGCAGATACCGGGGTCCCGACCGTCTCGATCGGCGCCGATGCCCAAAGCGCCACCGAGCTCGGGATCAACGACCTCGTCGAGGGAACCGGCGCCGCCGTCATGGCCGGCGACACGCTCACCGTCAACTACTGCGGCGTCGGCATGCAGTCGCGCACGATGTTCGATTCCTCCTGGACCCGTGGCGAGCCGATCAGCTTCCCGCTCGACGGCCTCATCCAAGGCTGGATCCAGGGCCTTCCCGGCATGAAGGTCGGCGGCCAGCGGCTCCTCGTCATCCCCGGTGATCTCGGCTACGGCCCGCAGGGCCAGGGCACCATCCTCCCGAACGAGACCCTCGTCTTCGTCGTCGAGCTCGTGAGCATTCCGTAGCGAACCCGCTCAGCGAGCAGCACCGTCTTCAGTCCCCGACAGCAAAAACCCCAACAGCAACCACCGCCGAACAGGAGCAGGACCGTGGCAGACAAGCCGGAAATCGACTTCATCGAAGGCCCCCCACCCACCTCGCTCGTCATCACCGATCTCGTCGTCGGTGAGGGTACGGAGGCAGTTGCCGGCGGACGCGTCGAGGTTCACTACCTCGGTGTCGACTTCGAGACAGGCGACCAATTCGACGCATCGTGGGACCGCGGCGAGTCGATCACCTTCCCGCTCGCCGGCCTCATCGCCGGCTGGCAGGAGGGGATTCCGGGCATGCGGGTCGGCGGCCGCCGCCAACTCGTCATCCCCCCCTCTCTCGCCTACGGCGAGGCCGGATCTGGCCATCGGCTCGCTGGCCGCACCCTCGTCTTCGTCATCGACCTCATCAACGTCTTCTAGCCGGCGATGAGCGGCGAGCCGGTGCGCGCCGAGCGCACGGAGCGACTGCTCAACCTCGTTCTGTGCCTCATGGCCACGCGCAGGGCCGTCTCCCGTGCGGAGATCCACGCGAGTGTTCCCGGCTACGGCCCGGTAGCGAGCGGTGCTGCGTTCGAACGGAAGTTCGAGCGCGACAAGGACGAACTGCGCGGCATGGGCATCCCGATCGAGACGGTGATCGACGCCCACGGCGATGTCGAGGGCTACCGGATCGCTCGTGACCAGTACGCCCTACCCCCATTGGACTTTTCGGCGGCTGAGCTCGCCGTCATCGCACTGGCCGCTGGGGTCTGGGATGAGGCCATCCTCGGCCCCTCGGCCACGACTGCGCTGCGCAAGATCGAGGCGGTCCAGGGCCAGCCGGCGCGGGCAGTCCAGGAGAGCCTCGTCAGGGTGCAGGTGTCAGCCGCCGATGCTGCGCTCCTGCCGCTCATGGCGGGCCTTCGCGAGGGTCGTGTCGTGACCTTCGACTACCGGCGCTCGGCGGCCAGTCAGGTTGCTCGCCGGCGCGTTGATCCCTGGGGCGTGATCTCGAAGGACGGCCGGTGGTACCTCGTCGCCTTCGATCATGACCGATCGGCGACCCGCGTGTTCCGGCTCTCGAGGATCGTGGGGACCGTGAACGTGACTGCCCAGCCGCAGGCTCACCCGGCCGATCCCGAGGTCGACCTGCTGTCGCTCGTCATGCAGTCTGAGCCCGAATCGGAAGCCCGCGCGCGCGTCAGCGTCCAGTCTGGTGCCGGTGCGCACCTGCGCCGGATGGCAGATGAGCCGCTCGATCCATTCACGTCGGGCGTCATCAACGTCACTGCGCCCAATCACCTGCACCTGGTGGCATCGCTCTGCTCAGCCGGGGAGCACGCCGTCGTCGAGGGCCCGCCCGAGGTGCGAGCAGACGTCGTCGAGCGCCTGCAGGCCGTGGCACGCAGGCATGCGGGGCGCACATGAGCTCGGCTGCGCGGCTTTCGCGCCTGCTGGCGCTCGTGCCGTGGCTGGTCGTGAACGACGGCATCACGATCACCGAGGCGGCCGCCCACTTCGGGGTCTCGCCAAGCCAGCTCGAGAGGGACCTGTGGCTCCTCATCGTCTGCGGGCTGCCCGGCCATGGTCCAGACCAGCTCGTCGATATCCAGTTCTGGGAGGAGGGGCGCATCCACGTGCTCGATGCCCAGACGATGAGCGCCCCGCTGCGGCTCTCCGGCGACGAGGCCGTGGCCCTGCTCGTGGCGCTTCGGCTCCTCGCCCAGATCCCCGGCGACCACGATCGTGCGGCTCTCCTGCAGGCCACGCACCGATTGCAGGAGGCGGTGGGCGATCTCGGCGGCGAGCCGACCGTCGTCGTCGACACTGCCGGTGACCTCGCCGTCATCGACGTCCTCAACGAGGCAATCCTCAGTGGGCGCGACGTGCGCATCGTATATGGCTCAGCCACCCGCGACGAGGTCACCGAACGTGCGATCGAACCCCTGCGCATCACCTCCGCGGATGGCCGCACGTACGTCGAGGCGATGTGTCGCAGGGCAGGCGCCGTCCGAACCTTCAGACTCGACCGGATCCTGTCCGCGGCACTTGCGGATCCGCTGTCCGACGACGGGCCCGCAGCCCATCCAGCGGAGTCGGAGGTCCGCGAAGAACCAGACGATGCTGCCACGGGCGCAGGCACGCCATCGTCGCCCACAGTGTCTGCCCGCATCACGGTCGATGCAGATGCGCGCTGGGTCCTCGACGTCCTCACCCTCGGCGGCATCGTGGAGGCCCCTGACGGCTCCATTTCCGGCTCTGTGCTCGTTCATGACCCCGAGTGGCTCGTCCGCACAATGCTGTCGCTCGGGGGCGTCGCCGAGGTGATCGAACCCGAGGCCTTGCGAATATCGGTAGCGAATGCGGCGCAGCGCGCGCTCACGGCGTACGCTGGCGTCTGAAGCACAATCGAGTGACGTGTCCAGCCGAGTGAACTGATCCAGCCGACGAAGGGTGCACCATGCTGACGAACATGAAGGGCTGGGAGTGGCTCATCATCGTCGCTCTCATCCTGTTGCTTTTCGGAGCGAAGCGACTCCCTGACGCCGCACGCGGTCTCGGCCGTTCGATGCGGATATTCAAGGCCGAGACGAAGGGCCTCGCCGGCGGCGAGACTGCTGCGGCGGTCACGGACTCGGCCCAGGAGCAGGCGAGCGCGCCGGCCACCCCGGCCACTGACGCCAAGACCCCGGCTGCCCCCGGCGAGAAGCCCGCGGACGCCTGACATCGAGGTAACGCACGTGGGTCACCGATGGTGAAGTCCGCCGCGGCCATGCCGCTGACCGATCACCTAAGAGAACTGCGTTCCCGGCTCGTCAAGTCGGGCCTCGCCATCGCGATCGGCATGGTGATCGGCTGGGTCTACTACGACCAGTTGTTCGCTTGGCTGAGCGAGCCGTTCGAGTCAGTAGTCGAGCAGTCCCGAGGTGAGGGCCGTACGGTCACCCTGGCCCTCACGGGCGTCGCCGACCCGTTCGTCCTGCAGATGCAGGTGGCCGCGGTCGCCGGTGTCGTCCTGAGCGCGCCGGTGTGGCTCTACCAGCTCTGGCGGTTCGTCACCCCCGGCCTCCACCGCAATGAGCGGCGCTGGGCACTGGGGTTCGCGGCGATCGCGACCCCGCTCTTCGGCGCAGGCGTCCTGCTCGCCTACATCGTCCTGCCCTTCGGGCTGCAGATCCTCTTCGGGTTCACGCCCGCCGGGGTCGAGAACATCGTCTCGGTGGACCGCTACCTCTCGTTCTTCCTGCGCACCATCCTCGTCTTCGGCGTCGGATTCCTGCTTCCGCTCATGCTCGTCCTGCTCAACTTCGCCGGGATCCTCAGCGGGGCCCGGCTCATCTCCTGGTGGCGCTGGATCATCTTCGCGGTGTTCATCTTCTCGGCCGTCGCGACACCTACCGGAGATCCAATCAACCTGCTCCTCCTGGCGGGGCCGCTCATGCTCCTCGTCGTCATCGCCGTCGGGGTCTGCGTTCTCAACGACCGGCGCCGCGCACGCAAGCGAGCGGGCGATCCGGACTTCTCCGAGTTCGACGATGACGAGATTTCACCCCTCGACGAGGCGGATCCCATGCCCGTCGAGGCGGCTGCGCCCATCGATGACCCCGAGCCCATCTGACAGTGGGCGCCGCAGGGGTGCGCAGGACGTAGCCTTGGCGCATGGTCTCGCCCGCTGAACGGTATGCCGCATCGGTTGAGCGGACGAAGCGACGGAACATGGAGCTGACCGCCTTCGCTGACCTGTACCCCTTCGGCCTCGATGATTTCCAGCGGCGGGCGTGCGAGTCGCTCGAGGCCGGTCGAGGGGTCCTCGTCGCGGCACCCACCGGCTCGGGCAAGACCATCGTCGGCGAGTTCGCGATTCACCTCGCCCTCGCCACCGGGCGCAAGTGCTTCTACACGACCCCGATCAAGGCGCTGTCGAACCAGAAGTACCGCGATCTCATCGCCAGGTACGGCGAGGATGGCATCGGCCTCCTCACCGGCGACAACAGCGTGAACGGCGAGGCCCCGGTCGTCGTGATGACAACCGAGGTGCTCCGGAACATGCTCTATGCCGGCTCCTCGACCCTCGACAACCTCGGTTTCGTCGTCATGGACGAGGTGCACTACCTCGCCGACAGGTTCCGCGGAGCCGTCTGGGAGGAGGTCATCATCCACCTGCCCGACTCGGTGACCGTGGCGGCGCTCTCTGCGACGGTGAGCAACGCGGAGGAGTTCGGCGCCTGGCTCGAGACGGTGCGCGGCGACACCGACATCATCGTCGAGGAGCATCGGCCGGTTCCGCTCTGGCAGCACGTCATCGCCGGATCGCGGATGTACGACCTGTTCATCGACGATGATCAGCAACTCGTCAACCCTGACCTCGTCCGGCTCGCCCGGGACGAGCATCACCGCTCGCGTACCCCCGACTCGCGACCTGGGCAGGGCAACCGGCGGGCCCGATCAGCCCACACGCCCTATCGACGCGATGTCGTCGAGCGGCTCGAGCGTGACGGGCTCTTGCCCGCCATCTACTTCCTGTTCAGCCGCGCCGGATGCGATGACGCCGTCCAGCAGTGCCTCGCGGCAGGCCTTCGCCTGAATACCGGCCAGGAGCGCACACGGGTACGTCACCGGGTCCTTGAACTCACCCGCAGCCTGCCCGACGAGGACCTTGCCGCCCTCCGCTTCGACGAGTGGATCGAGGGCCTCGAGCGCGGCATCGCCTCGCACCATGCGGGGCTGCTTCCGACCTTCAAGGAGGTCGTCGAGGACTTGTTCCAGTCGGGCCTGCTCAAGGTCGTCTTCGCCACCGAGACACTCGCCCTCGGCATCAACATGCCCGCGCGCTCCGTCGTGCTGGAGAAACTGGTCAAGTGGAATGGCGAGACCCACGTCGAGCTGACCCCGGGGGAGTACACCCAGCTCACCGGACGCGCGGGCCGGCGTGGCATCGATATCGAAGGCCACGGGGTCGTGCTCTGGCATGCCGGCCTAGACCCACGGGCGCTCGCCGGCCTCGCCTCGACCCGCACCTACCCGCTGCGATCCTCCTTCCAGCCCTCGTACAACATGGCGGTGAACCTCGTCTCCCGGCTCGGCCGGCACCCGGCCAGGGAGGTCCTCGAGACCTCGTTCGCCCAGTTTCAGGCCGATCGCTCGGTCGTCGGCCTCGCGACCCAAGTACGCAAGCACGAGGACGCCCTCGCGGGGTTCCGCGACGCGATGACCTGCCACCTCGGCGACTACCCGGAATACGCCGAGCTCCGCGAGGCACTCTCCCGCCGCGAGAAGGTCCTTACCCGCGACTCGGCGAACCGCCGGCGCGACGCGGCACTGGAGTCCCTGCGCGCTCTGAAGCCGGGCGACGTCTTCCTCATCCCCGGGGGCAGGCGAGCCGGGCCCGCGATCGTCCTGGACCACGTGAGCCGCAGCCCCAAGGACGAGCCCAGGCCGCTCGTCCTCACCATCGACAGGCAGGTGCGCAGGATCTCGGCGGTCGAGATCACGTCCCCTGTCACGCCCCTCGGCCACGTGCGCATCCCCAAGGCCTTCAACCCCCGGAATCCGCAGTCCCGTCGCGACCTCGCCGCAGCCATGCGCGAGATCGTCGGCGATGCGAGCGTCGGACGCCGCTCACGTCAATCCGACACAGCCGACGACGCCGAGATCGCCCTGCTCCGGATGCAATTGCGGCAGCACCCGTGCCACGGGTGCGCCGACCGTGAGCAGCACGCGCGTTGGGCCGAGCGCTACATGCGGGCGCGACGCGAGATGAACGATCTCGAGCAGCGGGTCGAGGGGCGCACGAACTCCATCGCCCGTCGATTCGACCGGGTGACCGAGGTCCTGTCGGATCTCGGTTACCTCACGTCAGCGGGCGACGATGCCGAGGTCACCGAGGCCGGACGCACCCTCATGCGGCTCTACACCGAGTCCGACCTGCTCGCCGCCCAGTGCGTGCGCGAGGGAGTGTGGGACGGGCTGCTTGCCGCGGACCTTGCCGCGGCATGCGCAGCCCTCGTCTATGAGTCGCGATCCAATGACGACGGCGAGGCACCCCGCCTGCCGAAGGGCCCCGTGCGCGACATCCTGTCGGCGATGGGGGAGGTGCGCGAGGAGGTGCATGAGGCCGAGGCTCGCCGCGGCCTGGAGATCACCCGGCCGCTCGACCTCGGGTTCGTATGGGCGACCCACCGGTGGGCATCCGGGGCTCCGCTGCTGTCGGTGCTGTCGGCAGGGGATCTCACCGCCGGTGACTTCGTGCGCTGGACCCGTCAGGTCATCGACCTGCTCGGGCAGGTGGCGCAGGCGGTGCCGGCCGGCTCACCGTTGCGCAGCCATGCGCATGAGGCCGCTGATCGACTCAATCGCGGTGTCGTCTCCTACTCGTCGACCGTCTGAGCCGAGGCGATCGCACCGAGCGCCTCGTCAACGAATCGGGTAACCCCCCATCGTGACCCGAGGTCGGCCAGGTCATCAGGCTGCACGGGCCCCGGCTCCCAGTCGGCGCCAGTCGGAACGTCGGTCCGTGCGGTTGCCACGACGCGCATGCGGCCGATGAGATCGCGGTTCTCGCCGAGGAGTCCGGCGAGGCGTGGTGTCAGCGGCTTCGACGTGGCCCCCGCCTCGACTGCGGCAAGGATCCCGTCTAGGCCGCCGAAGTGACTGATGAGGGTGACGGCGGTCTTGGGCCCGATGCCGTGCACCCCCGGGATGCCGTCGGAGGGGTCGCCGCGCAGGACCGCGAGATCGACATATCGGGCCGGCTCGACTCCGAACCGCTCGATGACTGCGGCACCGTCGAGCAACGGCCACTTGTCCATGCCGCCGTTGACGGTGAGAAGGAGCCGCACCCCCGGGCGGACGACCTGCACGAGGTCGCGGTCACCAGTCACGACGATGGCACCGCCCTGCTCCCGGGCAACGATGGCACCGCCCTGCTCCCGGGCAACGATGGCACCGCCCTGCTCCCTGGCGGCGAGGGTCGCGATGACGTCGTCGGCCTCGAAGCCGGCCGAGCCAGGCCGGGCCAGGCCCATTGCAGCGACGATCTGCGCGATGGCCTCGGCCTGCGGGACGAGTGCATCGGGGGTCTGCTCAGCGACGGCCTGCCCGAGGGGCTCGCTGGCGTTCGACTCCGGGCCGCCGGACTCAAGCCGATGCGTCTTGTAGGAGGGGAGGAGATCCACCCGCCACCCCGGTCGCCAGTCCTCGTCCCAGCAGGCGACGACCGCAGAGGGCCGGTACTGCCTCGTGAGGCGGGTGATCGTCGAGAGGAATCCGCGGATGGCGTTGTGGGGTCGGCCGTCGGGCGCGGTCATCGAATCGGGCAGGGCGTAGAAGGACCGGTAGTAGAGCGATGCGGAGTCAAGGAGCAGCATGGGTCCGAGGGGCATTGGGCAATGATGCCAAAGACCTGCCATGGCTTACGGTGTGATGGTGAGCCTCCACGTCGATGAGTCCATCTACCGTGCCCGCCTGCAGGCCGTCCAGCAGGCGGCGAGGAGCGCCGGCATCGATGCCGTCCTCGTCACCCCGGGGCCTGATCTTCGCTACCTGACCGGCTACGAGGCGGTGCCGCTCGAGCGGCTCACCTGCCTCGTCCTCCCGTCGTCGGGTGACCCGGTGATGGTCGTGCCGAATCTCGAGGTGCTCGCGGCGACCGCGAGCCCGATCGGCTCCCTCGGACTCGGCCTGCACTCGTGGGGCGAGACCGACGACCCGGTGCGCCTCGTCGCCGGGCTCCTCCCCGGCGCCGCGACCATCGCCCTCGACGATCACATGTGGGCCGAGAAGGTCCTGCGCCTGCGGGCAGCGATGCCCGATGCCCACCAGGTCACGGCCGGTCCGGTCATCCACCCGCTGCGCATGCGCAAGGACGCCGCCGAGATCGCCGCACTCCGAAAGGCAGGAGCGGCCATCGATGCCGTGCACGCCGAGGTCACCGGGCTCCTGCGCCCGGGGCGTACCGAGCGCGAGGTCGGCCGAGACATCGCCGAGCGCATCCTCGCCGCCGGCCACGTGAGCGTCAACTTCGTCATCGTCGCGAGCGGGCCGAATGGTGCGAGCCCGCATCACGAGGTCTCCGATCGGGTCATCGAGATCGGCGATCCGGTCGTCGTCGACATCGGCGGATCGATGCCGGACGGCTACTGCAGTGACAGCACCCGCACCTACGCGGTGGGGGAGCCCCCCGCTGCCTATCGCGAATGGTTCGAGGTCCTCGAGCGTGCCCAGCGCGCCTCGTGCGATGCGATCGCGCCCGGCGTCACGTGCGAGGCCATCGACGAGGCCGGCCGATCGGTCCTTCGCGACGCGGGCCTCGGCGACCTGTTCATCCATCGCACCGGGCACGGAATCGGGCTCGAGACCCATGAGGAGCCCTACATCGTTTCGGGCAACGCGCTGCGCCTCGAGCCGGGCATGGCGTTCAGCGTCGAGCCGGGGTTCTACGAGACCGGCCGCTACGGGGCCCGCATCGAGGACATCGTCATCTGCACCGACGATGGCTTCGAGTCCGTGAACAGCCGCCCGCGCGGCCTGGCCGTTGTCGAGGTGGCGTGACACGATGGCCGAGCTGGCAGGGCAGCCGCCGGATCCTGCTCACCGGTGGCGTCATCCTGCGCGAGGGGGTGCCCTCGCAGCCGGGCACGCAGGCCGCGAATGCCGAGCCCGTGCCTTCCGCGATGCTCGTCGATGGGCATGCAATCGCCTGGATCGGCTCCGATGAGGATGCCCACCGCCACCTTGACGCCGCCGACGAGCATGTGCGTCTCAACGGCGCCGTCGTCACGCCCGGCTTCGTCGATGCCCACGTGCACGCGACGAGCACCGGGCTCACCCTCGCAGGCCTGGACCTCACGCGGGCGAATTCACTGGCCGAGGCACTCGCGCTCGTCGAGGCCGCGGCACGCTCCGCGCGGGGGGCACCCCTGCTCGGGCACGGATGGGATGAGACCCGGTGGCCCGAGGGACGGCCTCCCACGAGCGCCGAAGTCGATCGGGCGTCGTGGGGCAGCCTCGTGTACCTCTCGCGAATCGACGTCCACTCGGCGGTCATCTCGAGCGCCCTCATGGCCGAGGTGCCCGGTGCTCGCGAGCTCGACGGGTTCGGTGCCGAGGGAGTCATGTCCCGGGCCGCGCATCATGCCTACCGCGAGATCGCGCTGCGGCTCATCGGCGCCGCCCAGCAGGAGCAGGCGCATCGCCTGACCCGCAGCCGGGCCGCGAGCCTTGGCATCGTCTCGCTCCACGAGATGGCCGGGCCGGCCATCTCGAGCGCCGATGACCTGCGCTTCCTGCTCCAATTGAACGACGAGGAGCCCGGGCCCCTCGTCCACGGCTACTGGGGCGAGATCGCGGAGGCAGGCGGGGTAGAGCGGGCCATCGAACTCGGGGCAGTCGGTGCCGCCGGCGACCTGTTCATCGACGGCGCCATCGGCTCGCGCACCGCGTGCCTGCGCCACTCCTACCTCGATTCGCAGGATTCATCCGGCGCGCAGTACCTGTCCGAGGAGCAGGTTCGCGATCACGTCATCGCATGCATCGGCGCCGGCATCCAGGCGGGCTTCCATGTCATCGGGGATCGCGCTACCGACGTCATCATGTCCGCGATGACAGGCGCGGCCGAACATCACGGAGTCGCTGCAGTCCGCGTCGGCAGGCATCGGCTCGAGCACGCAGAGATGCTCGACAGCCACCACATCGCCGAGATGGCTCGTCTGGGCATGACCGCCAGTGTCCAGCCCATGTTCGACGGGCTCTGGGGGTCTTCGGGCGGGATGTACGAGCAGCGACTCGGCACCGCCCGGTCACGCGACATGAACAGGTTCGCCGATCTCGAGACCGCCGGCGTGCTCACCGCGTTCGGATCCGACAGTCCGGTAACCGACCTCGGCCCCTGGCAGGCCGTTCACGCCGCGGTCCACCACCACCAGCCCGGCCAGCGGCTCAGCGAGCGAGCGGCCTTCGCCGCGCACTCCGTCGCCGGGTGGCGAGCGCTCGGCGACGAGCATTCCGGCAACCTCGCGCCCGGCGCACCAGCCCACTACGTAGTCTGGGATTTCCAGGCCGACCTCGCGGGCGCGGCACCGCTTCCGCGGGCCCTGCGCACCGTCGTCGCCGGCACCGTCGTCCACGACACGGGCGAGGTGGATGGCCGATGACCGGTCCGCTCATCTCCGCGCGCTTGAGCGTCCTGCTCTCCCTCGTCGCCGGTGTCGTCATGTGGCTCGCCTTCCCACCAGTGTCGATCGGCCCGTACGCGGCCGTCGCCGTCGCCCTTCTCGTGATGGCCCAGTACCGGGCGCCGCTCAAGCGCGCCCTGCTCACCGGATTCCTCGCCGGGATCGCCTTCTTCGGCCTGCTCATCTCGTGGATGGAGGTCATCGGCATCGATGCCTGGCTCCTCCTCGCCGGGTATTGCGCCGGCTGGATCGCCCTCGTCGGCATCGGCACCGCCCTTGTCACCCGATTGCCCGAATGGCCGGTCTGGGTCGCCTGCCTATGGGTGCTGCAGGAGGCGCTGCGCGGGGCGATCCCCTTCGGCGGATTCCCCTGGGGCCGGCTCGCCTTCGCTCAGCCCGACACCTCGTTCGGCAAGATCGCCGTCCTCTTCGGTCAGGCCGGGGTCACCTTCGCCCTCGCCCTCGCCGGGGCTTCCGTGGTCGCAGCCGTCATCGCCTACCGTGCCGGGCACCGCCCGCAATTCGTGGCCTGGTCAGTGCTCGCGGCCGTCGTCACGATCATGCCCGGCCTCATCCCCCTTCCTCTTGAGGGCGACACCGTCGGTGGATCCTCGACTGCAGTCGTGGCCGTCGTGCAGGGTGGCACGCCGCAGACTGGCATGGGAGCGATGGACGTCCGACGAGCCGTGCTCGACAACCACGTGCGCGAGACCATGGAACTCGGCCGGCAGATCGATGCGGGGACGGCACCGCAGCCCGACTTCGTGCTCTGGCCCGAGAACAGCGCCGACATCGACCCCTATGCCGACCTCGAGGCTGCTGCCACGATCTCGGCGGCAGCCAACGCAGTCGGCGCCCCGATCATCGTCGGGGCGGTCGTCGAGGTCCCCGATAACCCGGATGGCGTCTGGAACCTGGGCATCGTCTGGGATCCCGCCACCGGGCCGGGCGAACGCTACGCAAAGACGCACCCAGTGCCGTTCGGCGAGTACATCCCCTTCCGCGCCCAGCTCGAGGGGCTCATCTCACGCCTCGATCGCATTCCGCGGGACTTCATCCCAGGTGATGTCCCCGGCCTGCTCGATGTCGGTGGGATCCTCGTCGGTGACGTCATCTGCTTTGAGGTCGCCTACGACGACGTCGTCTCCGGCATCATCGATGGCGGGGCCAGGATCATCACCGTCCAGACGAACAACGCGACCTACGCCGGGACAGCGCAGCCGATGCAGCAGGTCTTCATCGAGCGAATGCGAGCGATCGAGACCGGCCGGACGGTTGCCGTCGCTGCCACGAGCGGGATCTCGGCCATCCTGAGGCCCAACGGCTCCTACGCGAGCTACATGGGGGAGGACGAGACCGGCTCGTCCGTCGAGACCGTTCAGCTGCGCGGGCAGGTGACACTCGCCTCGCGGCTCGGCAGCGGTCCGAGTGCCGTCGCGTCGATCCTTGCGATCGGCGCTCTCATTGCTGGCGGTTCGGCGGTCGTAATCGAACGACGGACGAGACGAAATAGACTGCCGGAGTGAACGCGCCGACCGGAGCCCCCTTCGCTGATCTCGGGCGGATCGTGGTCATCATCCCCACTTACAACGAGACCCTCACCCTCCCGACCATCGTCGCGCGCGTGCGGTCCGCCGTTCCTGAGGCACATGTCCTCGTCATCGACGACAACTCACCCGATGGCACCGGAGCCCTCGCTGATTCCATCGCGGCCGGTGATTCCAACGTCGAGGTCATGCATCGCAAGGGCAAGGAGGGCCTCGGGGCCGCCTATCTCGCGGGCTTCGCCTGGGCACTCGATGTGGGCTACGACGTCATCGTCGAGATGGACGCCGACGGATCCCACCAGCCAGAGCAACTCCCGGACCTCCTCGCCGCACTTCGCGACGCCGATCTCGTCCTAGGGTCGCGGTGGGTGACGGGCGGCGGCGTCGTCAACTGGCCGAAGAGCCGCGAGGTCCTGTCCAGGGGCGGTAACGCCTACACCCGCTTCATGCTCGGCGTGCCCCTTCGTGACGCAACGGGCGGTTACCGGGCCTTTCGCGCGAGCACCCTGCGTTCGCTCGATCTCGGGGAGGTCGCCTCGCAGGGCTATTGCTTCCAGGTCGATCTTGCCTGGCGGGCCGTCCAGCGCGGCATGCGCGTCAGGGAGGTTCCGATCACGTTCGTCGAGCGAACCGCAGGCACCAGCAAGATGAGCCAGCGCATCGTTATCGAGGCATTGTGGCGGGTGACCGTCTGGGGTGTCGATGACAAGGCTGCGCGGATTCGGGGCAAGGCTGCCCGCCGAAGCGCGGCAGCAAAGGCGACCTGACAGTGCCGTTCCGGCGAAGGCTCGTCGTCTTCGGCTATCCGCTCCTGGAGATCCTCACGATCGTCGGCCTGGCTCAGCTCATCGGGTGGGGCTGGACGCTCCTCATTCTCATCGCCGGCATCCCGATCGGGTTCGCCGTCATGTCGCGTGCGGGCCGCTCCGCATTCAGCAGCATGCGGGAGGCATCTCGGGCCGGCCGCCTGCCGGATGGTACGGCCGGGACCCATGCGCTCGCCTTCCTCGCCGGCGCGCTCATCGCCGTGCCGGGACTATGGACCGACCTTGCGGGTGCGCTCCTGCTTCTTCCGCCAGTACGGCGCCGGGTGAGCCACCGATACGGCCCGCGGGTGACCGCCTTCACATCGACGGCGGGCGGCATGCGCCCCCCCTCATTCGGCACGTCCGATGTCATCAAGGGCACGGTCGTCAATACCGAGAACGCGCAGCCGAATGCTCCCGGACACGCAGATGGCCCGGCAGCTGCCGGGCCATCTGGTGCAGTGGGGTCGAGCTAGGCGCTCTTGCGCTCCTGCAGTTGCGTTGAGTGAAGCAGTGCGATTCGCTCGCTCAGGAGTTCCTCCAGATCGGCGATCGTACGCCGCTCGAGGAGCATGTCCCAGTGGGTGCGAACATGCCGCTCCGGTCGGTCATCGGGGACCGCAAGATTCGCGACCCGGGTCACGACGTCGGCCTCCTGGCCGCATCGGCAGGTCCACGTGAGCGGGATGTCCTCGGCCTCCACGGAGAATGGAATGACGGTGTGGTGGCCCTGCGGGCAGTCGTACCGCACCATCTGCCGTTCGGCAAGGGATAGGTGGGTGTCGTTCTCGTAGCTCACGGACCCGAGTCGGCTCCCGCGCATCGTCGTATCGATCATCAACTTGCTCCCTTCGTGTGCCCAGGCTTACCCGGCGACTGTGCATTTGACGCGGGGACCAGTGCGAGGGTTCCCCGATTCGAGGAAGTGGAAGAATCCTTACCTTCCTCGAACAATTCGAGCCCCTCGCCCTTTCTTCGAGCGCCCTTCCTTCAAGCGCCCTTCCTTCAAGCGCCCTTCCTTCGAGCCTTCGAGCCCGATCAGGCGCAACTCCGCCCAGACTCAGCTGCTGTCTAGGCCCAGCAAACCTACGCAATCTCGAACGACCGCTTTGCGAGGCCGTAGAAGTACCCGCTAATCGTCTCCTTCGGCCCCTGCCCGATGCGCGCTGCCGAACCCAGTGCGATGAAGATTGGCGTGAAATGCTCGGTCGTTGGATGGGCATAGGGCATGCCCGGGGCGGCATTCCGAAAGTCGGACAGTTCGTCGAGGTCGCCGCGTAGGACGGCATCAGTCGCCCACAAGTCGAAATCGACGCTCCATCCGGGTGGCTCGGCCGCAGGGCTCCAGTCGCGCAGGAACGGGAGCCCATGTGTCAGGAAGCCCGATCCGATGACGAGGACCCCGAGCTCGCGCAGCACCCGAAGGCGGGCGCCGAGCGCCAGCAGCCGAGCCGGATCGGCAGTTGGGAGCGACATCTGGAGCACCGGAATGTCGGCCGACGGGTACATCACGCGCAGCGGGACCCACGCCCCGTGGTCCAGGCCCCTGGACGGGTGCTGGTGGACGGGTTCGTCGTCGGGCATGACCGAACGGACGAGTGCCGCGAGCGCGGAAGCATCAGGCGTCGGGTACGTCATGGCGAAGAACTTCGGGGCGAATCCCGAGAAGTCATAGACGAGGGGAGTGGCAGCCGCAGTCGCCGACAGGCTCACCGGGGCCTGCTCCCAGTGCGCCGAGACGATGAGGATGCCCGCCGGCGTCGGGAGTCCTGCTGCCCACGCCGATAACTCAGCGGTCCAGAGCCGGTCGTCGAGGAGCGGTGGGGCGCCGTGGCCGAGGAA
>WLOY01000033.1 GCA_009699015.1 Actinomycetota bacterium
GAATGACTGTGGGCCGGTGGCATCTGCCACCGGCCCACAGTCATGTTCGACGGCGTTGGTCTGCGCACCGTCACGAAGTTGCTCAGTGCACCGTCACGAAGTCGATGAGCTCCTCGACGCGTCCGAGGAGGGCCGGCTCGAGGTCGGCATACGTACGGACGTGCCCGAGGATGCGACTCCAGGCGGCGCCTGTCTCCAGGTCCCAGCCGAGCGCGGCGCAGACCCCTTCCTTCCAGGGCTGCCCCTTCGGGATGACTGGCCAGGCATTGATGCCGAGCGCCGCGGGACGGACCGCCTGCCAGACATCCACGTACGGATGCCCGAGCACCACCACATCGCGGCCGAACGCAGCCGTCACCTCGCCCGCGATGCGCGTCTCCTTCGAGCCGGGGACGAGGTGGTCGACGAGCACCCCAATCCGGTGATCGCCGTCGGGCTCGAACTCGCGGACTCGGTCCAAGAGGTCATCAATGCCACCGAGGTGCTCGACCACGACTCCCTCCACTCGCAGGTCATCGCCCCACACCTTCTCGATGAGCGCCGCGTCCTGGGATCCCTCGACCCAGATGCGCGAGCCGCGGGCCACGCGCGCGCGATGCTGGGAGACTGCGACCGAGCCGGAGGCCGTGCGCTGCAGGCCTGAGGACTTCGGCGGCGTCACGGGACGCACGAGCGTGACCGTCTTGCCCTCGAAGAGGAACGCCGCCGGCCCTAGTTCGAAGGGCCGGCGACGGCCATTGCGGTCCTCGAGGATGACGGCCCAGCCGGTCGCACCACGGTCCCAGCCGACCACCGCCCCGCACCAGCCGGATGCGGCGCATTCGACGACAAGGTCCGGATCGGCGACCATGGTGGGCACCTGCCGCTTGCGACCACGCGGATCATCGGCGAGGACATCTGATCCGTAGATGTCAGCCAACGATGAGCCCGAGGCCTGCGAGCTTCTCGCGGAGCTGTGGATCAGGCGGTTCAGTGAGATGGGTACCGTCGGGGAACACGATGACCGGGATCGACTGCGCACCGCCGTTGATCGCGATGGCGCGGTCGCGCAGTGCATCATCCTTGTCGACCTCAAGATACGCGAAGTCGACGCCAAGGGTCGTGAGCAGCCGCTTGGACCTGATGCAGTCACCGCACCAATCGGCACCGTACAACTCGATCATCAGCTCTCCAGGCTCGCCATGACGTGCTTGATGCGGGTGTAGTCCTCGAACCCGTACATCGACAGGTCCTTACCGTAGCCCGAGTGCTTGAAGCCGCCATGGGGCATCTCGGCAACGACCGGGATATGGGTGTTGATCCACACTGCACCGAAGTCCAGACCCTTGGCCATCCGCATCGCGCGCCCGAAGTCCTTCGTCCATACCGAGGAGGCCAGGCCGTAGGGAACGCCGTTCGCCCAGCGAAGTGCCTCGGCCTCATCGGTGAACTTCTGGATCGTGATGACCGGTCCGAAGATCTCGTTTTGAATCATTTCGTCGTCCTGTCGCAGGTGCGCGACAACGGTCGGCTCGATGTGGAATCCCCCACCGCCTTGGTGCTTGCCCCCCGCGACGACCTCGGCGTGCGATGGGGTGCGCTCGAGAAATCCGAGTACGCGGGCCATCTGGCCCGCGTTGTTGACCGGGGGGACGAAGCCGTCGCCGCCCGGTCCGCCCTCGAAGGTGGTCGCGGTGGCTCGTGCCTGCGCGGTGATGGCTGCCACGAAATCGTCGTAGACCTGCGGGGCGACGATCATGCGGGTGGCGGCGGTGCAGTCCTGGCCCGCATTGAAGTAGCCGGCCACGGCCAGCCATTCGGCAGCGGCCTCGATGTCGGCATCCTCGAAGATGACGACGGGCGCCTTGCCGCCCAGTTCGAGGTGCACTCGCTTGAGGTCACGGGCAGCGGACTCCGCGACCTGCATGCCAGCGCGGACCGACCCGGTGATCGACACCATCTGGGGCACCGGGTTCTCGACGACGAGGCGGCCGGTATCGCGGTCGCCGCAGACGACGTTCATGACACCGGGCGGGAGCGCATCGGCTTCGGCGATGATCTCTGCCATGCGGACGGTCGAAACCGGGGTCGTATCGCTGGGCTTGAGGACGACGGCATTGCCTGCCGCGATCGCGGGTGCCCACTTCCAGACGGCCATCATCATCGGGTAGTTCCACGGGGTCACCTGTCCGATGACGCCCACGGGCTCACGGCGGATGATCGAGGTGAAGCCCTTCATGTACTCACCTGCCGCCCTGCCCTCAAGGACTCGGGCGGCCCCGGCGAAGAATCGGATCTGGTCGATCATCGGAGGCAGTTCCTCGGTCATCGTGACCGCGATCGGCTTGCCGGTGTTCTCGCTCTCAAGGGCGACGAGTTCCTCGCCGTGCGCCTCGAGTGCATCGGCGATCTTCAGCATGGCCATCTGCCGCTCGGAAGGCGTGCTCTCGCGCCAGGTCTCGAACCCTGCAGCTGCCGCCGCGTACGCGCGATTGACGTCCTCCGCGCCCGAGACCGGAGCCGAGGCGAAGACCTCGCCCGTCGATGGGTTCACCAGGTCGCTCGTCCGGCCATCGGCCGCCTCGACGCTCTGGCCGTTGACGAAGTTCTTCAGGGTTCGCTGAGCACTCAACTTGGGGTCTCCTCACGCGCGACATGGATTCGGAATGCCTCGGAGCATAGTCTCAGCAAGCCGATCACGGTAGTGAACCTTGCGATTCACTACGGTTTTCGTCGCATTATTTGAATATCGGTACGGATTCACTTGCTTTCGAGGCATTTCTACACAACGATGGCGACATGGCCGCTCGTGATCGGAGTACGTCGCTCGTGCTGGACGCCGCGTCCAAGGCCATCATCGAGCAGCTTCAGCAGGACGGGCGCCGGCCCTATGCATCAATCGGCAAGGCGGTGGGCCTCTCGGAGGCCGCTGTCCGACAACGGGTCCAGCGCCTGCAGGATGCCGGCATCATGCAGATCGTGGCCGTGACCGACCCCATGCAGATGGGGTTCTCCCGGGCCGCGATGATCGGGATTCAAGTCGAAGGCGATGTGGAGGCGGTAGCCGAGATCATTGAGACCATGGTCGAGGTCGACTACCTCGTCGTGTGCGCTGGCAAGTACGACATTCTCGCTGAGGTCGTGGCCGAGAACGACGACCACCTGCTTGAGGTGATCAATCGCCGCATCCGGGCCATCTCAGCGGTTCGCTCGACCGAGACATTCGTCTATCTGAAACTGCGCAAGCAGATCTACTCCTGGGGAACACGATGACAACGACACCGCAGTACGTGACCGAACCGGGCAGCGATGCCCTGGCCAACTCAGCGCGCGATCACCTATGGATGCACTTCACCCGCCACTCGACCTATTACGACGGCGGGCATGTTCCCGTCATCGTCAAGGGCGAGGGCACCTATATCTGGGACGACCAGGGCAACAAGTACTTCGACGGCCTCTCCGGCCTCTTCGTCGTGCAGGCTGGCCACGGTCGCAAGGAGATAGCTGCAGCCGGCGCCCGGCAGGCTGAGGAGCTCGCCTTCTTCCCGATCTGGTCGTACGCGCACCCGCGTGCCATCGAGCTCGCCGAGCGCCTCGCCGGCTACGCGCCAGGCGACCTCAATCGCGTCTTCTTCACCACGGGCGGCGGCGAGGCGGTCGAGACCGCATGGAAGCTCGCCAAGCAGTTCTTCAAGCTGACCGGGAAGCCGACCAAGTACAAGGTCATCAGCCGCGCGATCGCCTACCACGGCACCCCGCAGGGAGCCCTGTCGATCACCGGTATCCCCGATGCGAAGATCCCGTTCGAGCCGCTCGTGCCGGGCGGCGTCAAGGTGCCGAATACCAACTTCTACCGGGCCCCTGACGAGTACCGCGGCGACGAGAAGGCCTTCGGGATCTGGGCCGCCAACCGCATCGCCGAGGCGATCGAATTCGAGGGTGCGGACAGCGTGGCCGCCGTCTTCGTCGAGCCGGTGCAGAACTCAGGCGGCTGCTTCCCGCCGCCGCCCGGCTACCTCGAGCGCGTCCGCGAGATCTGCGACGAGTACGACGTTCTCATGGTGGCAGACGAGACCATCACCGGGTTCGGTCGCATCGGCGACATGTTCGCGATGAATCGCTACGGGGTCACCCCGGACATCATCACCTGCGCCAAGGGCATGACCTCCGGCTATGCGGCGCTCGGTGCCATGATCGCGAGCGACCGGCTGTTTGAGCCGTTCAAGCACGGTCAGACGAGCTTCCTGCACGGCTACACGTGGGGCGGCCATCCGGTCGCGGCCGCGGTCGCGATGGAGAACCTCGATCTGTTCGAGCGCGAGGGCCTCAACGCGAACGTACTCGCCAACGAGGGCAACTTCCGCCGGACCCTCGAGAAGCTAGGCGACCTGCCGATCGTCGGCGACGTTCGCGGCGCCGGGTTCTTCTACGGGATCGAGCTCGTGAAGGACAAGGCAACGCGCGAGACCTTTACCGATGACGAGGCTGAGCGGCTGCTGCGCGGATTCCTGTCCAAGGCCCTGTTCGAGAACGGGCTTTACTGCCGCGCCGATGACCGGGGCGACCCGGTCGTGCAGCTCGCGCCCGCCCTGACCTGCGGCCAGAAGGAGTTCGACGAGATGGAGCGGATCCTGCGTACCGTCCTCACCGAGGCTTGGGCGATCCTCTGAACGAGAACAAGGCCGTGCAACCCGGGTCCACCGAACGGACCCGGGTTCGACGCCTCTCGGATAAGGCTGTCACCGATGGTGATGCCCTTCGCAGGGTGCTCGACGCCGGTCTCGTCGCGCATGTCGCAGTCCGCGATGACGAGGGCCAGCCGTTCGTCGTGCCGGTGGCCTACGCCCGTCGCGGCGATCAGGTGCTCTTCCACGGGTCAACCGGCTCACGCCTGTTCCGCTCGCTCGCGGACGGCCAGCCGACCTGCCTGACCGTGACCCTCCTCGACGGCCTCGTCCTTGCCCGCAGTGCCTTCGAGTCGAGCATGAACTACCGATGCGCGATGGTGCTCGGCGTCGCGCAGCGGCTCACCGGCGACGATGAGCTCGACGCCCTGCGCGTCATCACCGAGCACCTGCTGCCCGGGCGATGGAACGAGGCACGCCAGCCCACGGTCAAGGAGCGAGCCGCGACCTTGACCCTCGCCCTCGATCTGTCCGAATGCTCGCTCAAGGTGAGCGAGGGTCCCCCGGACGACGACCCCGCCGACCTCGTCGATCCCGTGTACTCGCAGATCTGGGCGGGCACCGTGCCCATGCGCGAGTCGTTCGACGAACCCGTCACCGATGAGCACACTCCCGCCGGGGTGCCGGTACCCCCGTACGTCCGGGCCTGGAAGCGATCATGAGCATCGATGCCACCACAGGCACCCAGCCGATCTCCCTGTGGTGGGACCTGCTGCCGGACGAGATGACGGCCCCGGTCGGCACGCAACTCGATGGCGATGTCGACTGCGACGTCGCGATTGTCGGCGGCGGTTACACGGGCCTGTGGACCGCCTACTACCTCCAGCAGGCTGACCCGGCCCTTCGCATCTGCGTCATCGAGGCCAATGTCGCGGGGTTCGGGGCCAGCGGTCGCAATGGCGGCTGGGCATCGGCCCTGTTCCCCTCGTCACTGCGGCAGCTCGCCGAGCGCAGCGATCGCGAGACCGCCGTCCGGATGAAGCGAACGATGCATGCCACGGTCGAGGAGATCGGCCGTGTCTCCTCGACCGAGGGCTGGGACGTCGAGTGGAGCAAGGGCGGCACGATCGGAGTTGCGCGCTCGGCGCTGCAACTGCGGCGAGCCGAGGAGGAGATCGCCGACATGCGCGCATGGGGCTTCGGCCCCGAGGACTACTCCCTCCTGACGAAGGAGGAGTCCCTCGCCGTGACGCGCATGTCCGGCACGCTCGGTGCGACCTTCACACCGCACTGCGCCGCTGTCAATCCGGCGCGACTCGTCCGCTCCCTCGCGGCGACCGTTGCCTCGCGGGGCGTCCGCATCCTCGAGCACACCCCCGCCACGTCGATCGAGTCCGGGCTCGTGCGCACGACCCGAGGTTCGGTGCGAGCACCAATCGTCGTCCGGGCGACCGAGGGCTACACGCCCTCGCTAGCTGGGCTCAAGCGCGTGCTCGCTCCGGTCTACTCGCTCATGCTCGCAACGGAGCCCCTGTCGGACGATGCATGGGCCCAGATCGGGCTCGACGAGCGGCAGACCTTCCACGACGGGCGGAACCTCATCATCTACGGGCAGCGCACGGCCGACGGCAGGTTCGCGTTCGGCGGCCGCGGCGCGCCCTACCACTTCGGCTCGCGAATCGACCCCGCCCAGGACCGCAATGCCTCCGTGCACGCTGCGCTGCGTGAGGTGCTCGTCGAACTCTTCCCCTCGGTCTCCGATGCCCAGATCACGCATACGTGGGGCGGACCCCTCGGTATCGCGCGCGACTGGTGGGCGTCGGTCGGGCTCGATCGTTCCACCGGCTTGGCCTGGGCCGGCGGATATGTCGGCGATGGAGTCGGAACATCAAATCTCTCCGGACGCACCCTCGCCGATCTCATCCTCGAACGTGCCACCGACCTCACCACCCTCCCGTGGGTCGATCACCGCTCGCGCCAATGGGAGCCGGAACCGCTGCGCTGGCTCGGCACGAACCTGGGCCTTCAGGTCATGACGAAGGCCGACGCAAAGGAGCAGCGCACCGGCAAGGAGTCACGGCTCGCCGGGATCTTCGCCCGCAAGATCGGCCACTGACGCGTCGCGGAGCGATCGACCGCCGACGCAGGACATGTTGGATCCAATCTGCTATTTTGGCTCCAATCTCGCCCCTTCAGTGGGATCGCCCCGATTTCATTGCTCCACCGAATCCCGCGTACCAGAGGAGTCCTTGCCATGCAGCCCCAGTCGCCCTTCGCGCTCTTCTCCATCGACCATCTCCTCTCCGAGGAGGAGCGCGCCATCCGCGACGTCGTGCGATCCTTCGTCGACGACCAGGTTCGGCCCTACGTCGCCGACTGGTTCGAGGCAGGGAGCATCCCCGCGCGCGAGCTCGCGAAGGGCTTCGGTGAGCTCGGCGTCCTCGGCATGCACCTCGATGGCTACGGCTGCGCCGGCACCACTGCGGTCGCCTACGGCCTCGCAGCCCTCGAACTCGAGGCAGGCGACTCAGGCATTCGATCCCTCGTCAGCGTTCAGGGATCCCTCGCGATGTACGCAATTCACGCCTTCGGGTCCGAGGAGCAGAAGGAGGAGTGGCTGCCGAGGATGTCGGCCGGCGACGCGATCGGCTGCTTCGGCCTCACCGAGGCCGATCACGGCTCCAATCCCTCCGGCATGATCACCAATGCGAAGGCCGATGGCCCTGACTGGGTGCTCAACGGATCCAAGATGTGGATCACGAACGGCAATGTCGCCGACGTCGCGGTCGTGTGGGCGCAGACCGATGACGGCATCCGCGGCTTCGTCGTCCCGACGGCAACCCCCGGCTTCGTCGCGAACGAGATCCACAAGAAGATGTCACTGCGCGCATCTGTCACCAGCGAGCTCGTCTTCACCGATGTCCGCCTGCCGAAGAGCGCGATGCTCCCAGGGGTGCGCGGCCTGCGCGGGCCGCTCTCCTGCCTGAACGAGGCCCGGTTCGGCATCGCATTCGGCGCCCTTGGCGCAGCGCGCGACTGCCTCGAGACCGCCATCAGCTACGCGCTCGACCGAGAGCAGTTCGGCCGGCCCATCGCCGGGTTCCAGCTCACCCAGCGGAAGTTCGCCGACATGGCCCTCGAACTCGGCAAGGGCATGCTCCTCGCACTGCACCTCGGCCGGCTCAAGGACGAGGGCATCATCACGGCGGAGCAGGTGAGCCTCGGCAAGCTGAACAATGCCCGCGAATCCCTCACAATCGCACGCGAGTGCCGAAACATCCTTGGCGGCAACGGGATCACCCTCGAATACCCGATCATCCGTCACATGAACAACCTGGAGTCCGTCTACACGTACGAGGGCACGAACGAGATGCACACCCTGGTGATCGGGCAGGCGCTTACCGGCCTTGCCGCATTCAGGTGACCGGGCCCAGCGCGATCGGGGCCCTCGACGGCATCGTCGTCGCCGACTTCTCCCGAGTCCTCGCCGGTCCCTACGCGACCATGCTGCTCGGCGATCTGGGCGCGACCGTGATCAAGGTCGAGCGGCCCGGCACCGGCGACGACACCCGGTCATGGGGCCCGCCCTTCACCGAGGATGGCGGGTCGACCTACTTCGAGTCGGTCAATCGCAATAAGCGCTCACTCGCGCTGGACATCGCCAATCCCGCTGACCTGCAGATAGCCGTCAACCTCGCCAACCGCGCCGACATCATGATCGAGAACTTCAAGCCCGGGGCACTCGAGCGATATGGCCTGGACTACCAATCGATTTCCCGGGCCCATCCGGGCATCGTCTACTGCTCGATCAGCGGGTTCGGCTCAGGACCGGGCCGCGACCTGCCTGGTTACGACCTCCTCGTCCAGGCGATGGGCGGGCTCATGAGCATCACCGGCACCACCGAACCGGTGAAGGCCGGGGTCGCCGTCGTCGATGTCCTGACCGGGCTCCATGCCACGGTGGCCATCCTCGCTGCCCTGCGGCATCGCGAGCAGTCAGGCGTCGGGCAGTTGGTCGAGGTCTCCTTGCTCTCCGCACTGCTGTCCTCCCTCGTCAATCAGGCATCGGGTTTCGTCGGAGCCGGTTACGTGCCTGAGCGCATGGGCAATGCCCATCCATCGATCTCCCCGTACGAGGTCTACCAGGCCGCCGATCGGCCGATCGTCATCGCCGTCGGGAACGACGGCCAATTCGCGAACCTCACCAGCGTTCTCGGTCTGCCCGCCCTCGCCGAGGATCCAGACTTCGCAACCAATCCGGCAAGGGTCGCCCACCGCGACCAGCTCACCCGCCTGCTCAACGAGGCCCTGTCCCGCGAGGACGCCGACCACTGGCAGCGCAAGCTCACCGCCGCCGGAGTCCCCTGCGGCCCGATCAATGACATCAGTCAGGCGTTCGCCCTCGCGACGGAACTGGGGCTCGATCCGATCGTCGAGCTCACCGGAGCTTCCGGCCGCCAGGTCGCCAATCCGGTCGACTACTCCCGGACCCCTGCCGGCTACCGCCTGCCCCCTCCCGTGATCGGCGAGGGAAACGACGAGGTCATCGCGGAGTTCGATCTCGCATGAACGGCAAGCCTCCGACGACCCAGGAAATGGTGCTGCGCCTCCTTCGGGCGGATATCCTCACTGGCCTCCTGCGACCGGGCCAGCAGATCATCCAGGAGTCGCTCGCGAGTCGCTACGGCGTCAGCCGAGCGCCCCTGCGAGAGGCAATGAAGGTCCTCGAGGGTGAGGGGCAGATCATCCACTCCCCCCACCGCGGCTACTTCGTCACCGAACTCGACGTCGGGAACCTGCGCGAGGTCTACCGGCTTCGCGAGATCCTCGAGCGCGAGGCCATTCTTGCCGCCATCCCCAACCTGACGGATACCGATATCGAGGCGGTTGCGGCACTGGCTGACGAGGTGAGCGCAGCCGCCTCGTCCGGTGACCTTCTGGCCATCACCCTCGCGAATCGACGCTTTCACTTCATGATCTTCGAGGCATGCCGGATGCCTCGCCTCCTCCGGATTCTCACCCAGTTATGGGATTCGACCGATGTCTACCGGTCCGTCTACTTCGCTGCGACGGGAAGCATGGAGCTCGTCGCACGCGAGCACGCCGGCATGCTCGACGCCCTGCGCGCCCGCGATGCGGGTGAGGTCAATCGGTGGCAGGACGTTCACCGTGACCACGCGCTGGTCAGCCTCGCGAAGGCAATCGGAGGAACCGCGAAGTCAGGCATCGGCTGAATCCCGGGGCTAGCATTAGGTCATGCGACCCCACCGCAGGCGAACCCTCCTCACCGTGCTCGTCGTCGGCGCATCGATCTGCCTCGCTGCGCCCGCCGCAGCAGCGACCACCGGGCCCACTCCCAAGGTCATCAACGGCAGTCTGGGATCACCCCTCGCCGCCGCATCAGTTGCACTTGAGACAACCACCGGGTACTGCACCGCGGGGCTGTGGAAGCCCAGGATCCTTGTCACGGCGGCACACTGCATCAACGGCGACGGGGCGGGAGCACCAGGCTTCACGGCTGCCGAGCTGACCATCTTCGCCCCCGGGTCGGACAAGTCGACCGGACCCTCCGCAGTCAAGGTCTCGCAGATCATCTACAACCCGAATTGGACAAAGACGAGGGATGACATTGCCTTCCTCGTCCTTGACGCACCCCTCGCCACGCCCATCATCACTCGAATGGCCACCGCTGACGAAGTCGCGGCGCTTGCAGCGGAAGGCTCGACCATCTCCTACGTCGGGTACGGGCTCACCGGTCCCCGGGCCGACGAGAGCTCGGTCACGAGCACGGTTCCGTACGCAGTCTCGCAGCCAATGAGCACGCGCACCGATTCGCCGGGGGTCTTCGAGCTCGCCGGCGACGGGGTGCACGGAACGTGCGCCGGCGACAGCGGCGGCCCCTTCATGGTCGCGGTCGGGTCAGATCTGCTCTACCTCGGCCCGCTCTCCGGTGGCTCAGGGCCGCCGTGCGAGGATCCATCGGAAGAGTCAAGTGATGAGGCCGCCATCGCTTCAGTCCACACCGAGCTCATCGCAGCGGCTCTCGCGGCCGCCGGGGAGGCCGCGGATCCGACCGCCTGCGCTCAGGGCCCGGACCTCAAACGCGAGTGCGTTGGCGGGCGCACCTGGACCTACTCCTTCTGCTGGTCTGCACGCAAGGCCACGCTGCAGCGCGAGACTGCCGGAGTCTGGAACCAGGTCGCCCGCACCACCGGACGAAAGCTTCGCGCTTGCGGGCGGAAGACCCCCTACGAGATAAACTTCACGATCGCTGGTGAACCGGGGGCAGTCCGGTACCGGGTGGTCCTGCCCAAGCAGGCCGGGCTGGCACGGGGTGCCACAGACGATTTCACCCTGACCGTCACCTGACGATCAGGAGTGGCGTGATGGCCTCGAGCACCGACAGGTCCTCAATCGTGCTCGGAACCGGTTCATCGCGGCCATCCGCGATCGCGCGCATCGTCTTGCGCAGGATCTTGCCGGAGCGGGTCTTCGGCAAGGCAGGCACGATGACGACGGATTTCAGCGCGGCAACCGGGCCGATCTCAGTCCGGACAGCCAGCACGATCTCCTCGGCCAGCACGTCAGGGTCGATATCAGCCCCCGCCTTGAGCACGACGAGTGCGCGGGGAACCTGGCCCTTCAGGTCGTCGTGGACCCCGAGCACTGCGCACTCCGCCACGAGAGGGTGCGCCGCGACAACCGCCTCCATCGAGCCGGTCGACAACCGGTGGCCCGCAACATTGATGACGTCGTCGGTACGCCCCATGACGTACAGGTACCCGTCATCGTCGAAATACCCGCCGTCGCCGCTCGTGTAGTAACCGGGGTTCGCAGTGAGGTAGCCATCAATGTAGCGATGGTCATCGCCCCAGAGGGTTGGCAGCGTGCCCGGCGGCATCGGAAGCCGGATGACGATCGACCCCTCCTCATGAGGCGCCACCCGCCGGCCCGCATCGTCGAGCACGTGGACGTCGTAGCCTGGCACCGGAACCGTCGGTGAGCCCGGCTTGATGGGCATCGGATCCAAGCCCCGAAGATTGGAGGCGATCGGCCAGCCCGTCTCGGTCTGCCACCAGTTGTCGATCACCGGGACCTGCAGGTGCTTGGAGGCCCAGTGGTACGTGTCCGGGTCGAGTCGCTCGCCCGCGAGGAAGAGCGCTCGCAGCGACGTGATGTCCCTCCCCCGGAGCAGCGCCGCCTCGGGGTCCTCGCGCTTGATCGCCCGGATGGCGGTCGGCGCCGTGAAGAGTCCGTTCACCCGGTAGTCCTCGATCACCTGCCAGAACGCCCCGGCATCGGGGGTTCCCACCGGCTTCCCCTCGAACATGACGCTCGCCGCACCGCTGATGAGCGGCGCGTACACGATGTACGAGTGCCCGACGACCCATCCGACGTCGGACGCGGCCCACCAGACATCACCGGGCCCCATGCCGTACACGTTCGCGAATGACCACGCCATCGCGACAGCATGGCCGCCGTTGTCGCGGACGACGCCCTTCGGCCGGCCTGTCGTTCCCGACGTGTAGAGGATGTAGAGCGGATCGGTCGCACGGACGGCAACCGTCCCGTGCGGCACGGCTCCCGCCATTGCCTCATGCCAGTCGAGGTCGATCGGCCCCATCTCGGCACGGCACTGCGGGCGCTGGAGGACGATGACGCGGTCCGGCGCGTGCGACGCAAACCTGATCGCCTCGTCGACGAGCGGCTTGTACTCGATCAGGTGCCGGGGCTCGATGCCGCATGATGCGGTGACGACGACCTTCGGCAGCGCATCATCAATGCGGGCGGCGAGCTCATGCGGGGCAAACCCGCCGAACACGACCGAATGCACGGCTCCGATGCGCGCGCAGGCGAGCATCGCGACGACAGCCTCGGGGATCATCGGCAGGTAGATGACGACCCGGTCCCCCGCCCGAACGCCGAGTCCGTGGAGCACGCCAGCGAACAGGGCTACCTCATCGAGCAATTCCCGATAGGTGATCGTGCGCGCAGAATCGGTGACCGGGCTGACATGGTGGATGGCGGGACGATCGCCCCTGCCTGCCTCGATGTGACGGTCGAGCGCGTTCCAGCAGGTATTCATCGTCGCATCGGGAAACCACCGGTAGAGCGGCGGCTGGTCGTCGTCGAGGACCCGAACGGGACTGCGCTCCCATTCGATGAGCGATGCCGCCGCGCCCCAGAACTCCTGCGGCGCCAGCCGGGCCCGCTCATGCGCGCTCAGGTAGTCGGTCATGCGGATGCCTCCTGCTCGGCAGCACGCTTGGCCCTGTCGCGCATCGCCCGGCTCGCCGTCCCCCCGAGGATCTTGACGGTTGCCCCGATGAACGCGATGTCGAGTGCCATCTGCACCATGCAGGCCAGTCGAGCACCGTCGCTGATCGGGGTGATGTCTCCGAAGCCGACGGTCGCGAGCACGGTGAGTGAGAAGTAGTAGGCGGTGAAGTGATCGAGGGACTCGGTGAAGGAGCCCGGCGACTGCGACGAGATCATCACGTAGATGGACGCAAACACCGCAAGGAACATCGTTGCGACGAGCACGAGTGCCTCGACGGAACGGACAGCAGGGTGTGCCGCGTGTGTCACCTTCTTCACCTGATGAGCGAAGAACCAGCCGTACACGCCCACCCCGGCGACGACGAGCAGGATGGGCAGGATGATGTTCGCATCCGGTCGCTGCGGCACGAGCGTGAGCACCCACAAGATCAGGGCCATGCCGGCGAGCGTGCGCGCAACCGATGCCGCCACGAGCCCCACGACCTGCTTGTGGGTGACATCTACGCCATCGATATGAAGTGTTGACATGGCCGTCAGTCTGGCACGGAGGAGCGGCAATTCCGGGTTAGTCAGGGAGTGTTCGCCGCCGCGAGTTGGCCGCAGGCACCGTCGATGTCGCGGCCCCTCGTGTCGCGTACCGTGACCTGAACTCCCCGCCGCCGGAGGGTAGCTACGAACGCCCGTTCATCCTGCGGGGTTGATGCTGTCCAGACTGAGCCCGGTGTCGGGTTGAGCGGGATGAGGTTGACGTGCACGAGTTGGCCATCGACGAGGTCGGCGAGCAGGTCAGCACGCCACGACTGGTCGTTGATGCCCTTGATGAGCGCGTATTCGATGCTCACCCGACGGCCGGTGCGATTGCCGTACTCCCATGCCGCGGCGAGCACTTCCTGAACCGGCCAGCGGGTATTCACCGGCACGAGAGTGTCGCGCAACTGGTCGTCCGGCGCATGGAGGGAGACGGCAAGCGTCACGGGCAGGCCCTCGCTCGCCAGTTGCTGCATCCGCGGGACGAGGCCAACCGTCGAGACCGTGACCCCGCGGGCGCTCATCCCAAGCCCGTCGGGCGCCGGGGACACGAGCCTGCGCACCGCCCCGATGACCGCCGAGTAGTTCGCAAGCGGCTCACCCATGCCCATGAAGACGACGTTGCTCACGCGCCCGGGGCCGCCGGCTATCTCCCCGCGATCAAGGGCGCGCGCGCCGGCGAGCACCTGTTCGACGATCTCGGCGGTGGATAGGTTCCTCGTGAGGCCGGCCTGCCCGGTTGCGCAGAAGGGGCAGTTCATGCCGCAGCCCGCCTGCGATGAGATGCACACGGTCACCCGATCCGGGTAGCGCATGAGAACAGACTCGACGAGCGCTCCGTCATGAAGCCGCCACACGCTCTTGACGGTCGTGCCGCTGTCGCAGTCGATCGTGCGGACGGGCGTGAGCAACTGCGGCAGCAGCGCCCCTGAGATGACATCACGCACCTCAGGCGGGACGTCGGTCCACGCACTCGGGTCATCGCTCAGCCGCCCGAGCCACTGCCTCGACACCTGATCGGCACGGAACGCCGGAAGCCCGAGTTCGACGACGGCAGCCTTGCGCTCGGCACCGGAAAGGTCCATGAGATGGCGCGGGGCCTTGCCCCTTTTCGGGGCGTCGAATACCAGTTCTCCGGGCGCGGGCATCGAGATCAGCTGATTCCGCTGCCGAGGAAGATGGTGAAGATCACCCATGAGGCAAAGGCATTGGGGATGAGCGAATCGAGCCGGTCCATCATTCCGCCATGCCCCGGAAGGAGCCGGCCCATGTCCTTGATGCCGAGATCACGCTTGATGGCGCTCTCCGAGAAGTCACCCGCGGTGGCGGTGACGGTGAGGACGACCCCGGCGAGCACCCCCTGCCACCAGGGGGCTTCGAGGAGCAGCACGAACGCCGCTGCCCCGACAGCCGACTGCAGGAGGAGCGACCCGGCGAATCCCTCCCAAGATTTCTTCGGGCTGATCTGCGCCGCGATCGGATGCTTTCCGAAGAACACGCCTGCGGCATATCCGCCGATGTCGTTCGCAACGGTGAGGAGAATGAACACGAGAACACGCTTCGGGCCATCGTCAGCAGCCAGGGTGAGCATGACGAACCCGGCCATGAAGGGCACATAGGCGGCCACGAAGATGCTCGCGGAGACATCACGCACGTAGCCTTCGGTCCCGAGCCGAATCCGCCAGAACATGACGAACAGCACCGTGATGCCGAGCACCACCACCTCGACGGACAGGCCCCAGATGAACGCGGTCGTCGGGAGGAGCACAGTCGCGATGAGAAGCGGGGTCCGCGCGACCTTGATTCCCCTGCTGCCGAACGCCTGGACGAACTCCCGAACGGCGATGAGCAGCGCCACGACGACGACGACCCCGAAGGTCCACTTCCAGGTGAAGAGCGACAGCAGGACGACGGCGCCGAGCGCCAGTCCCGACCCGATGGCGGCCGGAAGGTTACGGCCTGCGCGGGACTTCGGAGCGTTGTCGCCGCTGTTGGCGCCTAGGTCAGTCAAGGGTCAGACCTCGAGCAGTTCTGCTTCTTTGTGCTTGAGGATGTCGTCGATGTGCTCGACGTGGCGATGGGTGACGTCGTCAAGCGACTTCTCTGCGCGCCGCACGTCGTCCTCGCCGACCTCGCCGTCCTTTTGCAGCCGGTCGAGCTGATCCTTCGCATTACGCCTGATGTTGCGCACAGAGACCCGGGAGTCCTCAGCCTTGTGCTTAGCCACCTTGATGTAGTCCCGGCGACGCTCCTCGGTGAGCTGGGGCAGGGAAACCCTGATGACCGTGCCGTCCGATGTCGGGTTCACTCCGAGGTCGCTGTCGCGAATCGCCTTCTCGATGCTGGTGAACGATCCCTTGTCATACGGGACGATGACGATGAGCCGCGGCTCCGGGATCTGAAACCCGGCCATCTGGTTCAGCGGGGTCATCGTGCCGTAATAGTCGATGACGATCTTGGCGAACATCGCCGGATTCGCGCGGCCGGTGCGAATCGTCGCGAAATCCTCCCGCGCAACGACGACGGCCTTGTCCATCTTCTCCTCCGCCTCGAGAAGGATGAGATCGATCTGCTCGCTCACGATGGACTCCCTTGGGTGATCGCCGACATCGGGGGACTTCGACCTCGGCGGGCGGAATGGCTATTCGGTTGAAACGAGGGTGCCGATTGTCTCTCCCCGGACGGCCCTGGCGATATTCCCGTCCACGAGAAGGTTGAACACCTCGATGGGCAGGTGGTTGTCGCGGCACAGGCTGATCGCCGTGGCGTCGGCCACCTTGAGATTACGGCTCAGCACCTCGTCGTGGGTGAGGTTTCGAAACCGCTTCGCAGCGGGATTCGTGCGGGGGTCGTCGTCGTAGACGCCATCGACGCCCTTGGCCATGAGGACGACCTCCGCTCCGATCTCGAGCGCACGCTGAGCGGCGGTCGTATCGGTGGAGAAGTAGGGCTGCCCCAGGCCGGCGCCGAAGATGACGACGCGACCCTTCTCGAGGTGGCGGATGGCACGCCTGGGAACATACGGCTCCGCGACCTGGCCCATCGTGATTGCCGTCTGGACCCTGGTGTCGATGCCGGCCTTCTCGCAGAAGTCTTGGAGCGCCAGGCAGTTCATCACGGTACCCAGCATGCCCATGTAGTCGGCACGGGCGCGATCGATGCCCCGCTCGGACAACTGCACTCCGCGGAAGTAATTGCCCCCACCGATGACGACGGCCACCTCGACCCCGGACCGGACGACGTCCACGATCTGCCTCGCGATACCCGACACTACGTCAGGGTCCACCCCGAGCTGCCCGCTTCCGGCGAACGCCTCCCCCGACAGCTTGAGCAGCACCCGGTGCCACCCGCCCTCGGGCGCCTGGGGCCAGGTGTCGATCGTCCCGTCGAGCGAGGGCTGCACGACCCCGAGCGGCTTGCCTGGAGTCATGCACCCCTGCCTTTCACGAACGATTCCCTGATATCGCGACGGTCATGCACCTTGCGGCACTGTACCGAGTGGCCGGCAGAACTAGTGGCCCGCCTCGAAACGGGCGAACGCGGTCACCTCGGTGCCAGCGTCCTTGAGCACCTGGGCCACGGTCTTCTTGCTGTCAGAGACGCTCGACTGCTCGAGGAGGACGCTGTCCTTGAAGAAACCGTTGACGCGGCCCTCGACGATCTTGGGCAGGGCTGCCTCCGGCTTGCCCTCCTCCTTCGCGGTGGCCTCAGCGATGCGGCGCTCGTTCTCGACAACGTCGGCCGGGACCTCATCGCGGGTGACATAGAGCGGGCGCATCGCCGCGATCTGCATCGCTGCGGCACGTGCGGCATCCTCGTCGCCGGAATAGGCGACCATGACACCGACCTGCGGGGGGAGGTCCGAGGCTCGGCGGTGCATGTACAGGGCGACCGGCGGCGGGAGGACTGCGACTCGTCCGAGCTCGATCTTCTCGCCGATGACCCCTCCCATTTCAGCAATGGAAGCGTTCACCGTTCGGCCATCAGGGAGGGCTGCAGCGCCCAGAGCAACAGGGTCGCCGAACTGCCCGTCCTTCGCGGCATTCGCAATCGCATCGGCTAGGGCGAGGAACTCGGCGCTCTTCGCAACGAAATCGGTCTCGCACAGCAGTTCAACGAGCGCGTTGCCCGACGCAGCTACGAGGCCATTCGAGGTCTCCCGCTCAGCGCCCCGCTTGGCTGCCTTGGCAGCCCCCGAGATCCGCAGGTGCTCAACGGCCTTCTCGAAGTCGCCGTCAGTCTCCTCGAGCGCCCTCTTGCACTCCATCATTCCGGCGGCGGTGAGGTCACGCAGCTTCTTTACTTCGGCGGCAGTGATGTTTGCCATCGTCATTCGATCCTTTGCTGGTCAGCGGTTGAAAGGTCACGCGCACCTGGCCGCAGGCAATTCCGGCGGCCAGGCAGCGCGCTCAGGCCTCAGATGGGACTCAGGACTCAGATGGGGTAGCGGTCTCCTCGACGACCTCGATCACGACCACGTCATCGGCAGCATCGACGACCACGACCGCCTCGACTGCGACGACCTCAACCACAGCGGCCTCGGCCGCAGCAGCCGCATCAGCGGATCCCGCGAGGATCTCGCGCTCCCACTCGGCGAGGGGCTCCGGAGCGGCAGTGCCGCCCGCGGCCCGGTTCGCCCGGGCCATGAGGCCCTCTGCCACCGCGTCGGCGATGACGCGAGTGAGGAGTGCTACCGAGCGGATGGCATCGTCATTTCCCGGGATCGGGAAGTCGACCTCGTCCGGGTCGCAGTTCGTGTCGAGGACGGCAATGACCGGAATGCCGAGCTTGCGGGCCTCGCCGACGGCGATGTGCTCCTTCTTCGTGTCGACGACCCAGATCGCGCTCGGGATCTTCGACATGTCGCGGATACCACCAAGGGTCTTCTCGAGCTTCTCCTTCTCGCGGCGAAGGACGAGCAGCTCCTTCTTCGTGAGGCCGGAGCCTGCGACGTCGCTGAAGTCAATGACCTCGAGCTCCTTCATTCGCTGGAGGCGCTTGAAGACAGTGGAGAAGTTCGTGAGCATGCCGCCGAGCCAGCGCTGGTTGACGTAGGGCATCCCCACACGGGTCGCCTGGTCTGCGATGGCCTCCTGGCCCTGCTTCTTCGTGCCGACGAACATGATCGAGCCGCCGTGAGCGACGGTCTCCTTGACGTACTCGTACGCCTGATCGATGTAGGACAACGACTGCTGGAGGTCGATGATGTAGATGCCATTGCGCTCGGTGATGATGAAGCGCTTCATCTTGGGGTTCCAGCGACGGGTCTGGTGACCGAAATGGACACCGCTTTCGAGCAGCTGGCGCATAGTGACAACGGCCATGGTGATGACTCCTTCAAGGCACGCCGACCTTCCGGCGCGCTCCGGTTCGTTGGCATACGGCCGGTTGGCCGATGCCCCTGACGCTCCTCCGGGCCCGCACCCGCCGAGGCGGGACCGTGCGAACCTGGGCTCGGTTGGGACCTTCACGCAGGGCGCGTGCACGGACACTCGAAGCTCTGAGCGTTCATGCTCCATGCCCGGTGAGTGATCCCGCCGGCAAAGGGGCGTGCGAATTCCCCCATCAATTGACGAGGGTGACCCAAGTCTAGACGGTCCGCAGCCATGCTTCTCACCAGGTGCGCCGGGGCGCTGCCCACGGGCAGCGGCCCAATCCGCAGACAACATTTCAATCCACAGGCAGCACTGGCCTCGGGCGCCATGCACCGCGGCGCCCCTGGAACCTCCGCGAGGGAGGTCGCGCTGCGAGGCTGCCCGCATGACCTGGATCGCTGCCCTCATCCTCGCCGGACTCTGGTCATGGCCGGTCTCCCCCGTTCTCGTCGAGCAGGGGTTCCACCCGCCGGAGCAGGCGTGGAGCCGAGGCCACCGGGGAATTGACCTCGCGGCGCATCCCGGGAGCCTCATCCGGTCCATCGGCGACGGGCGGGTTGCCTTCGTCGGCAACGTGGCCGGCACTCCCGTCATCGCCATCGAGCACCCCCGGACCGGACTCCGATCGACGTACCAGCCGGTCACGCCACTCGTCCAAACGGGCGACACCGTGTCGGCCGGAGCACCGATCGGGCACCTCGCCGGTCCGCTGGCCGAAGAGGCCGGCGGGGAACGAGACTGGGCGCGGGATTCGTCCGGGGGTCACTGCGCCGGGCGGTGCCTGCACCTCGGTCTGCGCGGGACCGATGGCTACGTCGATCCCCTCACCGTTCTCCCCCGGCCGCCCGCGATCCTCAAGCCGTTCATCGGGCCCTTCGCCAAGCCGGACGCCGATCGCCACCCCGGGTCCGGCTTCAGGTCGGCGGCAGCTCCGATCGCGGGTGTGCTTGAACGAACGTGGTCCGCAGCCGCTCAACCGACACATGGGTGTAACGCTGAGTCGTGTCCAAGGACGCGTGCCCCAGCAGCTCCTGGACTGCCCGCAGGTCAGCCCCTCCCTCGAGCACATGGGTGGCAGCGGTGTGCCGAAGCCCATGGGGGGCAAGCCGCGGGCCGCCCGCATCACGGGTGATCCGGTCGACGATGGTGCGCACCGCCCGCTGGCCTATTCGCGCACCCCTGCTGCCCACGTACAAGGCAGGCCCGGAGACGGCGAGCCGATCACGGACATCGAGCCACGCCCTAGCTGCGATCGCTGCCGGCACGCCGAATGGGACGACTCGTTCCTTGTTCCCCTTGCCGATCACCCGCACGGTGCGGGAGTCGAGATCGATGTCCCCGAGATTCATGGCGCACAGTTCCCCGACCCGAATCCCGGTCGCATACAGCAGTTCGATGATCGACCGGTCGCGCTGCGCACCGGGGTCTCCGTCATCCGCCTGGATGGCCGCAACGTCCATGACCCGCACCGCCTGCTGCGCATCGAGGACTGTCGGCAGTCGCTTCGAGACTCGCGGGCTCGCAAGCCGCTGTCCCGGGTCAGTAGGCGCCAGTCCCCTGCGCAGGCACCAGGCGGTGAATGCCCTGGCCGACGCAGCACGTCGCGCAAGGCTCGCTCGTGACTGGCCGGCGCCGTGCATTGCGGCGAGCCACGCCCGCAGGTCCGCCAGCCCGATCGCGGACGGGACCTCGCAGCCCCTGTCCGCCACGAACCCGAGCAGCGAGCGGATATCGCCGAGGTAGGCGCGCACTGTGTGCTCGCTGCGATTTCGTTCGTCGCGAAGATGCACCTCGAAGTCAGCGAGGGCCTCGCTGAGATCCCGGGGCACGTCGCTCGGCGGTTGCGGCACCCCCCCATCGTGGCAAGGACCAGCGCATTCGCCGCTCAGGCGCGCCCAGCGAGCCGCCAGCCGCCGGGGCCCTCATCTGCGAAGCCCCGAAGCGCGAGAACGGCGAGAGCTCCGGAGACGTTGGCGGCACTGAGCCCGGAATCCATGACGAGATCATTGATGTTGATCGACCCCCTCGCCGGGATCGCATCGAGGATTCGGGCCTGGCTCGGCGACAGGTCATCGATCGAGCGTCGATCCGGGGCCGGTGCACTGAACTCCCCCAGCTCGCCGATGACCTCGAGCACATCCTCGATTCGCGAAGCCAGGAGGGCGTCCGTGTCGCGGATGAGCTTGTGACAGCCTCCCGACATCACGGAGGTCACCGGCCCGGGAACGGCCAGTACCGGACGGTTCAGGGCCATGGCAGCGTTCGCGGTCGATGTCGTCCCTGATCGGACGGCGGCCTCGACTACGAGCGTCGCCCGGGTGAGGGCAGCGATCAATCGGTTCCGGGTGAGGAAGCGCTGGCGCCGGACCTCCTGCCCGAGCGGGGACTCGCTGACAACGAGACCCTCATCCGCAATGCGTGCGACGAGGGCATCGTGTGCACGCGGATATGGGGTGTCAACGCCGCTGGCAAGCACGCAGATGGTCATTCCCTCCGCCGAAAGGGTGGCGCGGTGTGCAGCGGCGTCGATGCCGTAGGCACCACCTGACACGACGGTGAACGAGTGCTCCGCCAGCACCGAGCACCAGTCACGGCAGATTGCCTCCCCGTACGCCGTGGCGGCACGCGCTCCGACCACTGCGATCGAGCGAAGGGCGGTGAGGCGAAGATTCGCGGCACCCAGAACCCACACCACAAGCGGGCGTGCCGCACCGAGGTCATCGAGTTGGGTCGGCCACTCTCGATCGGTTCGATCAATGATGCGGGCGCCGATGGCATGCGCCGAAGCCAGCTCGGCTTCGACATCCACCCGAGCGAGCCGGGCCTGCATCGATGCCTGTTCCCGCAATCCGAGCCGGCCCGCACGCATGCGCTCGCACACCTGCACCGCCCCCCACTCATCGATGAGCGCCCCGATTCGGGCATCGCCCGGCTCGACGGCATGGGCCAGCGCGATGAGTGCCTCGCGCTCGGCTTGAATCGTCGTGTTGCTCATGCGGTTCCCCCGGCATCGCCCCCGCGCAAGCCCATCGCTGAGGCCACGTGCTCCGCATCCGGCCGGACTGCCCCGGCGAGGTCCGCGATGGTCCACGCGATTCGCAGAATCCTGTCGGCGCTGCGCAGGCTGGCAGCAGAGCGCTCCAGCGAGCGGACAAGGGCCTCAGCCTCAGCCGTGGCCCGCCAACGCTGGCGAAGGGCTGCGCCTGGCACATGGCCGTTGAGGGACCAGGGCTCGCCGCGGTACCGGTGCTCCGCCCTCGATCGGGCCTCGATCACTCTGGACCGGATATCCGCGCTCGCCTCCTGGATCGGGTTCGCCAGGTCAGCGGTCGACGGCCTCGGCACGGTCAGGCGCACATCGATTCGGTCGAGGAGCGGCCCGGAGAGTCGCTCGGCGTATCGTCGCCGGGCCATCGGGGTGCAGGTGCAGGCATCGCCGCGGCCCACGGCCAGGCCGCACGGGCACGGATTCGAGGCGAGAACCAACTGGAATCGGGCTGGCAGGGTAGCCGAGGCTGCGGCCCGCATGATGGTGATGACTCCGGACTCCATGGGCTGGCGCAGGCCCTCGAGGCTCGGACGGCTGAACTCAGGGGCCTCATCGAGGAACAGGACACCGTGATGGGCCAGGCTCAGCGCCCCCGGAAGGACCTGCCTCCCACGGGACGTGCCGAGGATCGCCGTGGACGAGGACGAGTGGTGGGGCGCTTGGAGGAGAGGCCGATAGGCGATCCCGCGTTCGACCGGCCACTGACCCGAGAGGGAGGCGAGCGAGGTGACCTCGAGGGCAATGCCGAGTGGCAGGTCGGGGAGGAGCGTCGGCAGCCTCGAGGCCAGCATGCTTTTCCCAACACCGGGCGGACCGATCATCGAGCAGTGGTGTCCACCTGCCGCGACCACCTCGAGCGCAAACCGGGCGAACGGATGCCCGCGGACCTCACTGAAGTCAGGGTCTGGCTCGACCGCCGAGGGAGCGCCGAGGCTCGAGCTGAATCCCCTTGCGGCTTCGATGCATTCGTCTGCGTCCTCGCACCCGATCGGAGCCTCGTCCGTGCCTCGCAGCACGCCGATGAGGTGCTGCAGGTCGCGGATGACCCGCACCCGCAGGCCCGGGATCGCTTGGACCTGTCGCGCATTGGCGCTCGCTATGAAGACCGAACCGACTCCGTGCCGGCGCGCGGCGATGGCTGCAGCGAGCGCCCCATCCACCCCGCGCACCGAGCCGTCCAACCCGAGCTCCCCGATGAACGTTGAATCGAGGAGGGATGAACGGGGAACCTGCGCCGTCGCAGCGAGCACTCCGACGGCTATCGGCAGGTCGAGGCTGGTGCCGCCCTTGGGCAGGTCGGCGGGCGACAGACCTATCGTGATCCTGGCCGCTGGCCAGGTGGCGCCGACATTTCCGATCGCCGAGCGCGCCCGCCAGCGCGCCTCGGTCACCGAGGCCCCGGCGAGGCCGATGACCCCGACGCTCGGAAGGCCCTGCGCCACATCCACCTCGACCTTGACCATCACCCCGGCGATACCGGTGGTGACCACTCCCCACACTTCGGCCAGGCTCATCACTCCACCCCCCGTAGGTGCTCGACCGACGGTGCGCCGGACACGCCCTGGACAACCGCGATGACATCGAGCCGGACTGACGGCGCGTGCACCTCATGCTCGGTGAGCCATCGGAACGCCAGGTGACGCATCCGGCGCAGCTTGCGCGGGGTGATCGACTCCGTGGGGTGGCCGAACGCGAGCGAACTTCTGGTCTTCACCTCGACAAGCACGAGGGTCGCACCCTCACGGGCGACAATGTCGATCTCGCCCTCGGAGCACCGCCAGTTCCGCTCGACGACCGCCATGCCGATGCCCTCGATGTAGCGGGTCGCCACCTCTTCCCCGTACTGGCCCAGCGCGCTTGTGCGTCGCATGCCCTCACCTCCTGCGGCACAACCTCCCGTCTCCGCAGGGACCCGGGCCACCGAGAGGTGCCCGCCTGTGGACGCTGACCGGGGACCAGTCACTCTGGGGATAGGAGCAATCAGGCGACTGGATCAGGCGGAGGGAATGCTCAGCGTCAGGCTGGCTCCGCATCCCGGACCGCCGCTGGACGCCGTGAGCGAGCCCCCATGGTCGCTCACGATCGCGCGCGCGATCGTCAGTCCGAGACCGCTGCCGCCCCCGTCGCCGCTCACCCGGGACGGGTCGACGCGATGGAACCGCTCGAACACCGAGGTCAGCTGGTCACCCGGGATCCCCTCCCCCGAATCGCGCACGCGAACCAGGACCAAGTCGCCCGCCACCGCCACCGTGACCTCGACCATGCCCCCGCCGGGCGTGTGGCGCAGCGCATTGTCGAGGAGGTTCGCGAGAACCTGCTGGAGCCTGATTCCGTCGCCGAGGATCCACGCAGGCGCGGCACAAGCGTCGAGACTGAGCGCCACGCCCTTCGCCTGAAATCGCGGCAGCACCGCCGCCACCGCGGCCTCCGCCACGCCCCGCCCGTCGAGGCGGCTCAGCGTCAGGCCCAGGGCATGCTCCTCCGCTGCAGCAACCTCGCGCAGGTCGGTCGCAAGGCGGCGGAGCCGGTCGACCTGATCTCGCATCGTCGCCCAAGATGCAGCGTCGTGGGCGAGGACGTCGTCCTCCATCCCGTCGATGTACGCCTCGAGCGTGGCGAGCGGCGTGCGCAGCTCATGGGCGAGGTCCGCGAACAGCCGGGTGCGGGTCGCCTCGGTCTCCGCGAGCCGCTGCGACATGTGGGCGAAGGATCCGGAGAGCTGGCGGAATTCAGCGCTGAACGTCACCGAGGGAACGGTCACCTCGTAGTGACCAGCCGCGACAGCCTCGGCGGACTGGGCGAGTTCCTCCACCGGGCGGGCGACCCGGCGCACGATGAACCATGAGACAAGCCCGGCAGCGATGAGTGACGTGATCGCGGCCACCGCGACCGAGATTCCGAAGGACGATGCGAATGCCTCCTCCGCATGCATCGTGACCCCCGGGTCATCGACTCCCCCCTGCAACAGGTGCTCGTGAAAGAGTCCCGGCGCCACGAGCGCCGCGGCGACCACCAGGGTGACGGCGCCGACGCTCACGACGATCGCCTGGGCGATCATCAGCCGAGTCGCGAGCCTCGGTGTCCGTCCGGTCATCCCGGGCCCATCCCGTAGCCCACTCCGCGGACGGTGCGGATGAACCTCGGCTCGGACGCATCGTCTCCGAGCTTCGTCCGCAGGTGCCCGATGTGCACGTCGACGACGTGCTCGTCGCCGAACCATCCCGGGCCCCACACGGCCTCGATGAGCTGCCTTCGCGTCAGCGCCGCCCGGGGCCGCGAAGCCATGACGGCCAGCAGGTCGAACTCGGTCCTCGTCACCTCGGTGAGACTGCCGTCGACGTGGAGGGTCCGCGCCTCTGCGTCGAGGGAGAGCCCACCCACCTCGATCCGCGCAGCCGAGAGGCCGTCCGTCGAGGAAACTCGCGGCCGGCGCAGCATGGCCCGCACCCGTGCGATGAGCTCCCTCGGAGAGAACGGCTTGACGAGGTAGTCGTCCGCCCCCATTGACAGTCCGAGGACCTTGTCGACCTCCTCATCACGCGCCGTCAGCATGATGATGTAAGCATCAGAGAACTGCCGAATCCGCCGGCAGGCCTCAATGCCGTCGAACCCGGGGAGCATGACGTCCAACACGATGAGGACGGGCCCGAGCTCGCGGGCCGACTCGACTGCGTCCGGTCCCGAGTGGGCGACAGACACGTCAAAGCCCTCTCTCACCAGGTAGCTGCTCACCACCCCGGTGAGGGGGACCTCGTCATCGACGACGAGGACGCGCAGGCCATCACTCACTTCGGCACCTCCCTCAGCCCGCGCCCGACAAGGCGACACGCGTCAACGGTCATTACGACACGTCGACCGTACCCGGCAACACACCGCCGCTCGAACTTCATCGAATCTTCATGGGTTGTCTCGGGGTCCATCATTGACCACACCGCAGACTCATGGCCTCACTACCGAACCGAGGAGTCTTCGTCATGCGCAGCCAATCCCTTCTCCTTGCGGCGAGCGGCATCGCGCTGGCGACCCTAATCTCCGCATGCGGTTCCGCCGGCCATTCAGGCTCTTCGGCCGACATGTCGAGCCCGCAGGCCGCTGTGCAGGTGGCTGAGCCGGGCGGCGACATCTCATTCGCGCAGGGGATGATCCCGCATCACGCCCAGGCGGTCGAGATGTCCGACCTCGCCCTCATCCATTCCGCGTCACCGCAGGTCCGGGCGCTCGCCGAGCAGATCAAGGCGGCCCAGGCTCCGGAGATCAACCTCATGGAGCAGTGGCTC
>WLOY01000034.1 GCA_009699015.1 Actinomycetota bacterium
GACTCGCTCGGCGCGGCATCAGCGGTCGTCGACTCGCTCGGCGCGGCATCAGCGGTCGTCGACTCGCTCGGCGCGGCATCAGCGGTCGTCGACTCGCTCGGCGCGGCATTGGCAGCCCCACGGCCGTTCTTCTTCTTGTCCTTCTTCTTCTCGGCGGCGACTCCGGCCGGTGCAGGCTGGCCGATGACCTTGCCCCCCGGGACGCTGAGGAACACCGGGGAGTCGGTCGGGATCATGCCGAGGGCGCGCGCCTTTGATTCCAGGGCGGTCGGTGCGGAGAGGGCCCCCACCTGCTCGCGGAGCACCGCCTGCTCCTCGCTGAGCTTCGTCGCCGCCTGCTGGAGGTCACCGATTTGGAATGCACCCTGCGCCATCGATGTGTTGACGAGGAGGTTCGCGAGGAACCCGCCACCGAGCAGCATGATGATGATGAGGGCGAACAGCCCCCGGCTCGCGCGCTCCGCACGCGGCGGTGCGACGACGCGTAGCCCGGGACCTTGCCCCTTGCGGGCACGCGCGCCGCGTGTCGCGTACTCGGTCGTCGTCGTGCGCGGCAGCGGTCGCCGGTCGTCGAGCGCGGAGATGCTCATGCTGCGACCGCCAGCCGCTCCGCTGCCCGGACTCGGACCGAAGCAGACCTCGGGTTCTCGGCGAGTTCCTCGTCCGTTGGCTTCTCTGCACCGCGGGTGAGTAGGCGCAGCCAAGGCTGCATCGAGTCCGGAATGATTGGCAGGCCGTGCGGAGCACGGACCCTTGAGCCCTCCGCCAATGCATGCTTGACGATTCGGTCCTCGAGGGACTGGTAGGCCATCACGACGATGCGGCCACCGACGGCGAGGCTGTCGAGTGCGGCTGGCATCGCGCGCTCGAGGACGGCTAGTTCCGCGTTGACCTCGATGCGCAGCGCTTGGAAGGTGCGCTTCGCTGGGTTCCCGCCAGTCCTACGCGTGGCAGCGGGGATCGAATCTCGGACGATCTCCACGAGCCGGGCGGAGTTCGTGAAGGGGGCGATCTCGCGCTCCCGGACGATCCTGGCGGCGATACGCGGCGCGAACCGCTCCTCGCCGAAGTCGCGCAAGATGCGGATGAGCGCTGCCGTGTCGTAGGTGTTGAGCACGTCGGCCGCCGTGAGCCCCGCGCCCTGGTCCATGCGCATGTCGAGCGGCGCATCGACCGAGTAGGCGAATCCTCGATCCGCCTCGTCCAACTGCATCGACGAGACTCCGAGGTCGAAGAGGATTCCCTCGACCATCGCGAGTCCAAGGGAAGAGAGCACCGACGGAAGCTCGTCATAGACGGCGTGCACGAGCGTGACCCGGGCGCCGAATGGGGCGAGCCGCGCACGCGATAGGTCAAGTGCCACCGCATCGCGGTCGATCCCGATGAGCCGAAGATGGGGGAATCGCTCGAGGGCCCATTCCGCGTGACCGCCGAGTCCGAGGGTTGCGTCAACGAGCACGGCATCTGGCTCTTGGATTGCGGGAGCCAAGAGGGCCAGCACGCGTTCCCGCATGACCGGCACGTGACGCTCTGAGTGAGCCATGGGTCAGTTCAGCTCCAGGTGCGGACCAGGATCGCGAGCGCCACCATGGTCCCGCCGGTCATGGCGAGCGAGACAAGCAGGACCGCGAGGTCGCGCACGACCTGCCGAGTTGCGCGCGAGTGCGCCGTGATGATTGCCATGGGCCATCTCCTGTTCGTTTCCGGTCGTGCGATCGCGGACGACGCCGAGTCGATTCACGAGGTGCTCTTGGTGCTGGGTGGGTCGCCGTGCCTGGTGCCTCTCATGCCCCTCGCCGTTCGCGAGGTCAGGTCCCCGCCCGCTCCGAAGCTATGGGTCCCTGGCGCCGGGGAAGTGCGTCAGGAACAGGGCTGGGAGCGGGTGGAGACCTCACCTCGCAACGGCATCACAGGAGGCCGGGAATGACCTCCTCGTTGATCGATGAATAGGCGTCCTCGTTGCTCGTGAGGTAGGCGGTCCATGCGGTCGCGTCCCAGATCTCCACGGTCTGTCCGTTGCCGACGACGATGACGTCGCGGTCGAGTCCCGCGTACTCGCGAAGGACGGGCGGCAGCGTCACCCGCCCCTGCTTGTCCGGCTGCTCGTCGAAGGCGCTGGAGAACAGCACGCGAAGGTACGCGCGCGCCCTCTCGTCGGACCGGGACGCCTCGCCGAGCCGCGAGGCGTAGGCGGTGAACTCCGCGGCGGGCCACACGACGATCGAGCGGTCCTGGCCCTTGGTGAGGACGAGGCCCGGGGCTAATGCCTCACGGAATTTCGCCGGGAGCACGAGCCGGCCCTTGTCGTCGAGACGCGGGGCATGGGTACCGAGAAACACCAGCCCCACCAGCCTCTCATGTCACAAGAACCACTCAGGTCCTGCCAAGTCCCGCCACTGTACTCCACTTTCCTCCACCGTCAACCATATGAGAGGTATTTCGCCGGACTTCCCTCCACTCGATTGACGTCCCCCGACCGGTGCGGGACCCGTCATCCACGCGGCCCCGCACCACTGACCGGTCTTCGAACCCCAGCGGTCGCATCCGGTGCCAGCAGCCACGTACGTTTGCAGGGCACCCGACCGGGAGGATGCTCATGACCGCATCGCCACACATCGCAGCCTCACGGCGCCGGCGGTCAGGCCCGCGCACCCTCGCCGTCGGGATCGCCCTCGCACTCGGCCTCGCCCTCGCCCCGCTGGCCGGCCCCGCCCCGGCGGCCGGGGCAGGCGGTTGGAGCAGGCTCTCAGCGACCGGCGGCGGCTACCCCCGGATGTCGAATATCGACGAGCCCACCCTCGGCCGGCTCGGTGCCGGACTCCAGGTGGTCTGGCCGGTGCAGACGAGCCCCTCGACCACCGAGTACCAGACCGCGATCGTCAGTGCCGCAGGACAGACGACCCTCGGGGCCACTGCCATCTTGTCCGGCTGGGCCGATCTCATCGCGGATCCCCGGCTCATCACCGTGGGCGGCGTGCAGTTCCTCGCCTTCAGCGGACTGCGAAGCACCGACAGCACGGACCCCTACGCAACCGGTGCCGAGTACTTCGCCACCTCCGCCGACGGTCGCGCCTGGGAACTCGGTGCCGGCTCCCTCTCGGAGTCCACGAGCGCCTATGCCGATTATGGAAACGACGCCGTCGACAATGCCGGAACCCCGGTGTGGGTGGGCAATCCCGGAACGGTCACCGGCATTCGCTGGCAGTCCGGGACCACACCGGCGATACCCTCGCCGGCCGGCGCCGGCGGATCGATCTCCCTCGCTGGCTGCTGCGGCTACAACGCCGCGGCAGCTCGTGACAACGCAACCGGCGCCGTCTTTGCCGCCTTCTACAGCAATAGCAGCGACCCTGCCGAGCAGGGCATTCAAGCCGGCCAGATCCTCCCGAGTCCCGCGGCCCTCACCCGGGCACCTGGTTCGGTGACGAACACGGGAACCGGTGCCGACTCCCTCTCCCCCGACCAGCGGATCGCCATGGTGTCGCGGCCCGGCGGGGGTGTCCTCGTGGCCTACAAGGTCGGCTATCCGACAACGAGTCGCATCCGGGTGTGGCTGGTGGGGACGTCGCGGCAATTCGACCTGCCCGGATCATCGGGGGCCGGACGGATCGCGATGGCGGCCGAGCCGGGCGGCCAGGTCTGGGTCGCCTGGATCGCGGGCAGCAGGTTGAAGGCAGCCCGGATCAATGCCTCCGGCGTGGTTCCGCGCTCGACCATCACCTGGACGGGGCCGCCAGGGGCATCAACGCTGTGGAAGATCGGTGCGTCGTCGGGGGCGCTGAAGCGCCTCGATGTCGTCGTTACCGCCAGCGGCGCCGGCGGCGGAATCAACGTGTGGCATCGTCAGGCGACGCGCCGTTGATGCCTCGCAGTCCACGCCTCGCGCATGAGGGCTCGCCGGGCTGGGTTATGGTCGCGACATGCGAGAGCGACGAGTCTCGATCGGGGCATTGAGGAACACCGCGATCATCATCGCGCTGGTCATCGCGGTCCCGGTGATTGCCACGACGGCCTCCTGCTCCGGGCCGTCGAACCAGACCGCCGCAGAGTGGCCCTCCGCAACGCCAGCGGCCACGCCATCCCCAGCCCCGGTCGTCACGCCCGTCGCGGTGCCGCTGCCCACGTCGCCCCTCACCGGGCTACCGGAGACAGCACCGGCACCAGTGCTCGTAGTGAAACTCGACAACACGCGCAATGCCCAACCGCACGCGGGTCTCGCTGACGCCGACATCGTCTACATAGAGGAAGTCGAATACGGCATCACTCGGCTGGCCGCCGTCTTCTCCAGCACGGTCCCCAGTCGCATCGGTCCCGTGAGGTCTGCGCGCATCACCGATATCGACCTCCTCGCGCAGTACGGAAGCCCCGCATTCGCGTTCTCCGGAGCGCAGCGCAAACTCCTCCCCGAACTGGCCAAGGCACCGTTCATCGACATCTCCCCGAACAGGGGTGCCTCGAGCTACGGCCGGGACTTCGACCGGAGCGCGCCCTACAACTACTTCCTCGACGGAACCATCGGGCTCAAGCGAGCCTCCGACGCCAGCCTCGACCATGACATGGGATTCACGTTCGCACCAGAGCCACCGGCGGGCGGCTTTCCGGCGAGGAAGGTCCGCATGGAGTGGAGCTATGCGAGCGCCGCGTTCACCTACGACGATGAGTCCGGCCTCTACAAGGTTCAGCTCAATGGTGAGCGAGCCCGGGCCGAGGAGCACGATCGCGGGCAGAACGCTGCCACGGTCGTGATCCAGTACGTCAACCAGGAACCCTCGGCTTACTTCGACAAGGGCGGCGGCAACACTCCGCATGCCGAAACCATCGGCCGCGGTCGGGCACTCGTGCTGCGCGATGGCCGGTCGTGGGACGTCACCTGGGAGCGTCCGGATGCCGACTCCGGCACCACCTTCATGATGGCCGACGGGTCGCCGATGCCCTTCAAGCCCGGGCAGCAGTGGATCGTCCTGCTCGACCGAGATCGGCCGGCAAAGGTCAGCGCTCCGGCGACACCGAGCGCTAGCTCTCCTCCGGCACCGACGGGATCGTCATCACCCAGTCGTGGATGACGCTCGTCCGCATGAAGGTGTCCTGAAAGGATCGGTTGGACCGGCTCACGAGCACCCACAGCAGCCCAATCGGGAACACGAGGCAAAATGCCGCCCTCACCGCTGCCGTTGCCCAGCCCAAGGAATCCCCCGAGCGGCTCACCACCCGCAGTCCCATGATGTGGCCCCCGAAGGTTCGCCCGGTGACAGCCCAGCCCCACGTCCAACTGCTCCAGAGCAATGCGGCTCCCAGCACGATCGACCACTGGATATGCGGGAGGTCCAGGCCCGCTGTTCGCACGACCAGAAAGCGGACGATGGCGGCGATCGCATTCAGCGCGACGACGGTCAGCGCGACGATGCCGAGGTCGATGAGCGCGGCAACGGCGCGCGTGACGAGCCCGGCCCGATGGCCCTGAAAGGGCCGAGCCTCCCTCGGGACCGAGGAATCGCCCACCTCGCTCTTCTGACCGGCGGCGATCGACGCCTCATACTCACTGAACTTCATCCGGGGTCTTCCTCCTGATCGAACGCTGCAGGGGCGGCCTCGCCCGGAGCCGTCGTTGCCCGCGCCTTCCGCCTCAGCAGGATCGCATCGGTGATTCGGGTCATCATCTGGTCGACGCCGATCGACTGGATGCGCACGGCGTTCATCGCATCGGTCGCGATGCCACCCGTCGACTCCCGGATGATCCGCGGCAGATCGATCTCGTCGACGATGTAGTTGGCGAGGTCGATGAGGGGCAGGCGATCAATGATCCGCTCGAGGTTTGCCTCATCGACAAGGCGATCGACATCGACTCGATCGAGGACGAGCTGCGTCAAGTCCATCTGATCCAAGGTGGCCTGCACGACCCGGGTGAGATCGACCCGCTCGATCACCATCCGCGTGAGGTCAAGTCGGTCAAGGACCGCCGCCAGCACGGGGGGCACGACCCGGTCGAGTGCCTCGTTCACCGTCCCCGACACCACCCGGTCAACGGCCAGCGCTGCCGTCGACGCCACCCCGCCGACCGCCGACCGCAGCATGGCCAAGGGGCCGGGGAGCCGACGAGGCCGCTGCGTCACCACGACGACGAGCTCCGCGCTTCCTGACATGACCCCATCATGGGCCACGGCGAGCCGGGAGGCTACCGTCGCCATCATGCGAGCCGTGAAATGGATCCTCCTAGTCATCGCACTTGTCGCCGCCACCATCGTCATCGGCGCGATCCTCCTCGTCGATCAATCGCGGAGCACGACCGCCAGCCAGCAGGCCGCACTCGCCTCGTTCTACGAACCCCCATCCCCGATGCCGCAGGACCTCGGCACCGTCGTCCGCATGGAACCGCTGGGGGTCGATGTCCCGGGCGGCACCGGGTATCGCATGCTCTACGTCTCAGAGCGGCCCGACGGAGAGCGGGCAGTCTCCGGTGGCATGCTCTTCATTCCCTCGACCCCCGCCCCCGCTGGGGGCCGACCCGTCGTCGCCTGGGCGCATGGCACCCTCGGCATGGGCGACGCCTGCACCCCGTCCCGCTCGACGAATCCGCTCCAGGACACCGACAACTGGCTTGGCGAAATGATGGATCTCGGCTGGGTCGTCGTGTCGACCGACTACGTCGGCATGGGCACTCCGGGGCCGAACCTCTACCTCGTCGCCCAGGCGGAGGCCCGCGACGTCGTGAACTCCGCGCGGGCCGCACGAAATGTGCCGGAGGCGGATGCCGGAAATCGGTTCATCGCCTGGGGACACTCGCAGGGAGGGCACTCATCACTGTGGACCGGGCACCTCGCGAAGACCCTGGCGCCGGAACTCGACCTGATCGCGGTCGCGGCGGCGGCTCCTGCCGCTGAACTCAACCGAATCATCGGGGCGCAGTGGGCCACACCGGTTGGGTGGGTCATCGGGCCGGAGGTCGAGCAGTCATGGCCGGTCGTCTATCCGAGCCTGCCCCTCGAAGGGGTCGTCACCGCCCGCGGAATCGCAAACAGCGAGCGCCTCGCGAATGAGTGCATCAAGGCCGCGGCGCTCGAAGGCTTGGCTCGCACCGACCTCGGCCAGGACTACTTCGTCGCCGATCCGGTGATGAATGAGGCGTGGGCGCGGGTGGGCGAGGATCAGACGCCGGCTCCCCTTCCCGCCGACATGCCCGTCATGATCGCGCAGAGCACCGCTGATCAAGTAGTGCTCGCCTGGCCCAACGGAGTCCTCCAGGAGTCCTGGTGCGCAGCAGGCTCAGCGATATCGATGCTCTGGCTCGGCCAGGTCAGCCATCAGGACACGGCGATGGTGGCCGGTCCCCAGGTGGTCTCATGGATTGCCGATCGATTCGCCGGGCGACCCGCCGGGCGTACCTGCGACGTGCCGCCGCCGGTGCGTGCCCCGTCACAGACAGGCTAGAGGCCGCCCTCTTCGTTTCGCTTGCGCCACCGATCCTCGAGGCGGTCCATGAAACCGCTGGACTTCGGGGCCTGCTGCCTCGCTGCGGGAGCCTCGGTGCCCGGATCCTGCTCGACCGCCGACGCTGACGGGATGCGAAATGCGGAATATGCGATGACCGCTCCGATGAGCATGAGGGCGAATCCGCCGACACCGAGTGCGATGACCGTCGTGGTCACGCCCGCGAGGATCAGCCCGAGCCCGACAAGCACGCCAAGGACTCCGAGTGCAGCTCGACCCCGCGAGGCGCGCACGCCGTTCGCCGAACGCAGGCTCGTCGCAAACTTCGGATCCTCCGCGTAGAGAGCGCGCTCCATCTGGTCGAGCAGGCGCTGCTCATGCTCAGACAACGGCATGGCCAAACCCCTTCCGTGGTGGCACATCACAAGCATGTCGCTCCGTGAGGACGCGGCATTCACTAAGGATATGCCTGAGTGCCGTCAAGCGAAACCTCAGTGGTCCTTCCTGACCTGTCATAGACCCTCGCACCCCATCCAATTGCTTCCTTCGACTGATCCCTTCGACGCCCGCTGCCACCATTCGACGGACGCTACCTGCCTCATCAACGATGATCCTCGTCCCCCGGGGGCAGTTCAACCAGCCTCGCAGGTCGCACCGATTGAGAGCCGAAGCGGGCTCGAATGGCGTCAACGGCTATCTCAGCCTCACGTCGGCCCTGCTCAGGCGCTCCGAGCATGAGCTGGCGCGCAGTACCCTCCGCCGGCTGCAGACCTTCAACGCGGATGCCGACGAGGCGGATTCTCGCCCGCTGGAGCCCGAGGGCATCGAAGAGGGCTCGGGCCGTGTCGTAGAGATCCTGCGTCACGTCGATCGGACCGGACATCGTCTTGGATCTCGTGATGGTCGTGAAGTCGGCGAATCGAACCTTCAGCTGGACCGTGCGACCCACCTGCGCAGTCGAGCGCAGTCTTGCTCCCACCTGGTCGGCGAGCTTCAGCAGATGCGCATGGATGGCCTCTGCATCGTCGATGTCATCATCGAAGGTCTCCTCTGCACCGATGCTCTTCTCCGGCTCGCCAGGGCTTACCCGCCTTGCGTCCCTGCCCCATGACAGCTCATGGAGGTGCCGGCCGGTCGCCTGTCCGAGCGCCCGCTGGAGGGTTGACAGCGGGGTACTCGCGATGTCGCCGACCGTGCGCAGGCCAAGCCGATCAAGCTGGACCTCGGTCTTCTCGCCGACCCCCCAGAGCGCCCCGACCGGAAGGGGATGCAGGAACTCGATGACCTGCTCGGCCGGCACGACGAGGATGCCGTCCGGCTTGCTGCGGGTCGAGGCCAGTTTCGCGACGAACTTCGTCGATGCCACTCCTACCGAGCAGGTGATCCGCTGCTCGTCGAAGACCCGGGAGCGGATCAGCTCGCCGATCGCGGTCGGTGAGCCGAGCCGGCGCAGGGCTCCGGCTATGTCGAGGAAGGCCTCGTCAAGGCTCAGCGGCTCGACGAGCGGGGTGATGGAGTGAAAGAGCGACATGACGCCCCGGCTGACCTCGGCATAGGCCCGATGGTCCGGGGGGATGATGACGGCGTCGGGCGCGAGCCGGCGAGCCCTCGACATGGGCATCGCTGAATGCACTCCCATCGCCCGCGCCTCATAGGTGGCCGAGAGCACGACGCCGCGGCCACCGCCGCCTCCGCCGACGATGACGGGCATGCCCTGCAGTTCTGGCCTGCTGCGCAGTTCGACCAACGCATAGAAGGCATCCATGTCGACATGGAGGATCGTGCAGCCCCCATCATCGACGCCGAGGCCGGTGGGCCGGCTCGACCTGCGGACCTGGCTTCGACTCACGGTTGCCATCTTCTACCAGCCATCGCTCCTCTACCAGCCACTGCTGCTCCCAGGGCTCGCGTGCCACAGCTTCCTGTCCGGAAGGCTGGCCTGCCTCGCCGGAAGCGGGGAACTGCCGAGTTCTGGCCCGGCCGGCCGCACATCCGCGTACGGCGACTGCCGGAACCCGCTCGCATGCACGAGCACCCGCCTGCCCAGCGGCCCATCATCGACGGAACGGTCGGCGTCGAGGATCCCGAGGAGTGCCTCGGCCCCATTCAGGAGCCACAGGTCGCGGACCCACCCCAGCTCCCAGGCGCCGGTCGCCCGGACGGAGACACCGCGGGGGCCGGTCCGGCGGACCTCACCTCGAACGAGGAGCAGCCAGGATCCGAACACCGTTCGCGCGTACGGGCCCTGGACATCCTCGAAGAAGGTGGCATCGATGGGCCCGGTGGAGTCGTCGAGCGTGAGGAACACGACGCGCCGGCCGGAGCGGATCGGCGGGGTCTGCGTGGCAACCTTCACTCCGGCGATGAGCACCTCCTGCCGCGAGCGGCAGGTGAGCATCCGGTTGGCCCGTGTCACGCCCAGTTGCCTGAGCAGTTCCGCATGGAAGTCCATGACATGGTGGCTCACATCGAGTCCGAGGACGTCGAGCTCAGCGCGGACGAGTTCGGACGCGCTCATCTCCGGCAGCCCCGAGGGCTTCAGCTCATCGTCGCCGAGCGCGAATGACAACTGGGCCGTGCAGTCATCCGTGCTTCGACTGCTGCGCGCCAGGTCTGAGATCTGCAGGAGCAGATCACGCCGGGTGATGCGGCCGCGCTGGCGAACCTGGCGGTCCGAGTCGAATCCGTAGACCGCGTCGAATGCTCCGGCGATGACGAGCCGCTCGATGGTCGGCCGGGCCAGGCCCGCACGGTGCCAGGCATCGATAAGGGAGGAGTAGGGCTGGCCGATCGCGATGCTCGTGACCTCCTCATCGGAGATTCCCTTCACGTCGGTGAACGGCAGCCGAATCCCCCAGGTGGCATCCGGCCCGGACTCGACCCGATAGGCCTCGGATGACCGGTTGATGTCCAGGCCGAGGATCCGCACGCCGTGATTGCGGGCATCGTCAAGGATGAGCCGCTTCGGGTACATGCCGGGATCGTGCGTGAGGATCCCGGCATAGAAGGGTGCTGGGTAATGAGCCTTCAGCCATGCGGACTGATAGGTCGGCATGGCGAATGCCGCGGCATGCGCCTTGCAGAAACCGAATGAGGCGAACGACCGAAGCACATCCCACACCTTCTCGACTACGCCGAGCGGATAGCCCCGGCGAATCGCAGCGGGATAGAACCAGACCCGCACCTCGTCGATGCCCGCCGGCGAGTTCATCGAACGCCTGCTCTCATCGGCCTCCGCCAGCGAGCATCCGGTCATGATCTCGACGATTCGCATGACCTGCTCATGGAAGACCACGACCCCGTAGGTCTCCTCGAGTACTGGCCGCAGGTCCTGATGGAGGTACTGCGGTGCGTTCCAGCCCTGGCGCGCCCGAAGGAACGGCGTGATCATGTCCGACTTCACCGGCCCGGGGCGGAACAGCGAGATGTCGATGATGAGGTCGCCGAAGGTCTCCGGAGCGAACTTGCCGATGAGCTCGCGCTGGCCCGGCGACTCGATCTGAAAGCAGCCGAGCGTGCGGGTGGACCGGATGAGGTCGAAGGTCTGCTCGTCATCAAGCGCCGATGTGTCGAGTTCGATGCGCTCCCCCGTGGTCCTCTCGATCTCGTCGATCGCGTGCGCCATCGACGATTGCATCCGCACGCCGAGCACATCGAGCTTGAGCAGGCCCATCTCCTCGACATCGACCTTGTCGAACTGGCTCATCGGGTACCCGGCGGCACTCGGCTCGACCGGCGTCCGGTCGAGCAGTGAGGCATCCGACAGCAGTACCCCGCACGGATGGAGGGCGACGTGCCGAGGCAGCCCGTCGAGGGACTCGACGAGGCCGAGGAATGAGTCGAGGTCGCCCCGCGCAGCAAGCCTGCCGAAGCTGGAGTTGCGCAGTTCTGGCAGGTCGGCGAGTGCCGCGCGGGCATCACGCGCACGAATATGCGGAAAGGCCTTCGCGAATGACCCGACATCACCGGGGGGCATGCCCAGCGCCGCACCGACATCGCGGACCGCATGCCGCACCCGATAGGTCTCCATCATCGACACGCACGCCACCCGCTCGGCACCGAAGCGCTCGAAGATGAGGTCGTAGGCCTCCAGCCGGCGGGCCGCCTCCACGTCGATGTCGATGTCTGGCAGCACCCGGCGCAATGGTGACAGGAATCGCTCCATGAGCAATCCGTGCCTGATCGGATCAACCCCCGAGATGCCAAGAAGGTGGTTGACGAGGCTTCCCGCCCCTGATCCGCGGGCCGCGACCCTGATCCCGCGAGCCCTGATGAGCCTGACGACCTCGGAGACGGTGAGGAAGTACCCCGCGAAGCCCAGCTTCGTGATGGTCTGCAGTTCATCGGCGAGCCTGGCCCTCGCAGCCCTGCGGTCGGCAGCGCCCGAGTAGGCCCCGTCGATCGCATGGGCGCACTGCCGATGCAGGATTCCGCCTGCCTCGCGGATGGACGAGGCCGGATCACTCGGCATCTGCCGGTTGAGCAGCACGTCGAGTTCGGGGACGAAGACCTCGCCGAGCCCGAGGTCGCCGGCCGGGTCGATCACGCACTCCTGCGCGAGATCGAGCGTGCAGCGCAGCAGGTCGCCCGGATCGCACCCGGCAGCCGCCGCGATCTCATCGGCAACCACCGCGAGTTCGGCAGGCGTCTTCAGATGCGCCTCGCCATTGTTGAGCAGGAGACGGCGCGAGCTGAGCGGCACGAGGAGTCTGGCCGAATCGAGCACATCGGCAACCCGCGCATCACCGCGGTCAAGATGCCGAACCGCATTCGTGAGCACGACCGGGATCCGCCATCCGTTCGCCCACTGCCACATGCGGGCGGCTGATGCGGTCGATGCCGGATGGCCGGAGGCAGTCCGGTGGCTGGTGAGCGCGACCCGAAGGTCGAGATCCCCGATCGAGCGCAGGGTCAGCAGCGACTCATCCGCGCGGTTCGCCCGGCCACTCGCGAGATGCGATGCGAACTCCGATGTCCACCCGAGGAGCACGACCAGGCCCTCTCCGTGCTCCTCGATCGCCTTCCATGGCAGCCATGGCAGCCCCCGCTCGGTATGCGCGCCACCGTGGGCGATCGAGACGACTCGGCACAGCGAGGCCCATCCGCGCCGGCCTTTCGCAAGGAGCACGACCCTCGGCCGATGCTCATCCACCCACTGCCCGCCACGGGCCGGAGTGCGACGGCCGATGCTCGGCGTGGGATCCGGCAGCAACGACTCGACGGCAAGGTCGACACCGAGAACTGTCGCGATCGCCCCTCGCTCACATGCCCGAACCCATTGCACCGCGCCATACAGCCCATCGCGGTCAGCGAGGCCGATGACGCCGTGCCCATCGGCGACCGCCCGGTCAATGATCCGCTGCGGCGTCGACGTGCCGTACTGCAACGAGTAGCTCGACGCCACCTGCAGATGCGGCCATGCGTATGCCATGAGTGATCAGATCCTTCGTACACCGCCTCGGCTAAGCCACGAGACGTCATGGGAAATCGGATGGGAGGGGGCAGCGGTCGCCAGCTCGGCAAGACACGGGGGGTTCGCCGAACTGGCGACCACTGCGGACCGGCTGCCGGGGGAACCAGCCGGGTCACGCTGATCAGCCGGTATGTCGGAGGCCGGCGATCAGCATGGTCTGGTGGGGTAGGCCGAGCGTCCCGGTGACCCGGGCCAGGAAGGCATCGGCATCACGAACGAGGTCATCGGCCTCCCTGGCGGTGACGCATGGCACGCCTGCCTCGGCCGCGGACCGCTTGCGCGCGCTGGCAGCGAAGAAGGCGGCCCACTCCGTGAACTCAATCGCGACCTCGGGCAATATCACCCAGACGCTGCGAACCTGCCGGCGGCGCTTGCCGTTTGGCCTGCTTCGGGCGGCGAGCACTGCCGCGGCCGCGCGCAGGGCGGCTAGGTGCGCCGCCGCGTAGCGCTCGCAGGGCGTGCTCGCGATCACGGCCTCGGTCAGGCTCCTGCGGGCGGAGGCCACGAGATCTCGGGCCGCCGCAGGCATTGGCGCACGTGCCGGCGAGCCGGTGCTGGCTGCGGGGGGCCGGCAAACCGCCGGAATGGCGCTTGTCACGGTGGTCAAAGTGCTCGTCAGGGTGGTCATGTCGTTCTCCTCGTCAAGGCTGGATGTTCGACCCGGCTAATCACTGATCCGGAGGAGTCGCCATGCATCGGCAACCACCGCCAGGTCATACACACCAGAGGTTCCGGTGCGCGATACCGCTTCGACCCGCCAGACATCGCGATGCGCTGCCCGACCATTCGACCCTGCTGAACCCAGTTCCCGCCACCACGATGTCGCCTCGACCCAGGATGCGAGCACTGCCTGCACCTCGTAGTGCCGGCCATTCCAGCGAAACCCCGATGGAGCCCCGCTCTCATGAACGGTCACCCGGACCGCCTGGGCGGTGGGTGACCTGAGACGGCGACTCACCGGTGGGCGGCCTTCCCGGTCGACCCGCCTGCCGGGCTCGGGGTCGAGGCGAGCCCAGCAGGCGGGTACGTGACCTTCCGATCTCAGCCGCGAATCCGAGATCGAAAGATATTCGAACATCTGTTCGAATACTGGATACGCTAGCCCCCGCCCCTGACCGCCGTCAATCCCTGTGTTCTTTCATTCGGTTTCGATGAGGGTGCCGGGCGATGGATACTAGGAGCGCAATCGAGAATGCCGAAGGAGACACCATGAGCGAGAAGAGCAGTCAGGCCGACTGGCGAGGGGTCGGCGATTCCATCAAGGACCTAGGAAAGAAGCTCAAGGAGCACGCCGACAACGCGCAGGATGCCATCAAGTCCAGCAGCGCCCCGCTCAGCGGTGTCGCAGAACAGGTCGGCGCAGCGTTCAAGACAGGGATCGCGAAACTCGACGAGACCGTGACCGACCCCGCCGTTGGCGCAGCGGCCCGGGGGGCCACCGGCAAGTTCCTCGACGCGCTCAAGGCCCAGCTCGGCGCGGACCAGCCGGCTCAGGCGACCGGAGAGGCGGCTGCGAGCGACCCGGACGAGACCGTATCTGAGCAGCCTGCAGACGCGGAGCCCGATCCGAAGGCACCGTCTGGGACGTGACCGCGTTCGGCTTCGCCATGGACCCGGATCATCGCCGGTGCTGTCGCCGGAGCCCCCTGTCACGCCCCATGCAGGTCATGCCGATGCGCTACCGCATGCTCGTCTCACCCAGGTTGACGCTCGCGATCGCCATTGTCGCCACGGCCTTTCTCACCCTTCGGCTCTCCCTTGAGGACTCGCAGGTGACGATGCTCGTCGGGATGCTGCAGCCGGCGACCCTCGTGATCGGTCTGGCCCTGTCGGTCGTCGCAACGCTGAGCTCGATCGCATCCTTTCCGCTCTCTGCCCTGTCCGCCCCGGCCGACGACGACACGCCGTAGAGGGAATTATGTCTACTTCTGGACACTTTTAACTGTCTATGCATAGACTATTGACCTCGTTACGAAAGAGGTCAGCATGAACATGCGGTTCTCCGCGCGCGGCGGTCGCGGCCAGCAGCAGGCAAGGGTGGGCAGGCCCCTCCCCTCTCATCAGGTGACGTCGGGCTTCTCCTACGCCCAGTGCCGATTCACCCTCGACTGCAGTTGCGGTGCGCACGCCGACACCCCCTACATCGACGAAGCCCTCGAGTGGCGCGAGATGCATGAGCAACTCGCACCCCTCTCCGACCAGCTAGGTAACTCCGACCAGTTAGGAAGCTGAGCATGTCCAAGCCGAATCATTCGAAGAGCTCCACCACCAAGGCCCTCGAGAAGGCCACGAAGGACTGGCGCTCGGCCAAGAAGCGGGAGCGGGCCGCACGCAACGCACTCGCCGCTGTCGTGAACGAGGCCGTGGCCAGTGGGGTCATGTCCGAGAACAAGGTCGCCTCGGTCACCGCCATCCCCCGGATGACGATCCGCAAGATGCTCGGCAAGGACGAGCTGCCGACCGAGGCTGAGGCCGTCGGCACCGATGAAGAGGCCGTCGATGCACCATCCGTCGACGCACCATCCTTCGTCGCGGTAGCGGTGGTCTCCGAGGCCCAAGCGGTCGAGCCTGTCGCGGTCGTCACCGACGAGGTGGCCGCGGATGATTCGGACGCGGACGCGACCGTCGCCGCAGCGGACGGCGAGCCCGCCGGGGACGAGCCTGCCGGGGACGAGCCTGCCGGGGATGAGCCAGCCGCGCCGGCACCCGCCTTTGCTAGCCCGGTCACCCCGACCTGGGCCAGCCCGCCCTCGTCGAACTTCACGACCTGAGCAGCCGACCCCGGCCAGGTTACCGCCTGCGGTGACCTGGCCGTCAGGCCCGGAAATCCGACATCGGCCTGCGCGTCATCGCAACCCGCGAGGCATTGAGAATTGCCAGAACATCGATCGCCTCCTGCGCAACTGCGCCGGCGATCGGCGGCAGCAGCCCGAACACGGCAAGCACCATGCCGATACTGCTGAGCACGATCCCGCCGATCGCCGTCTGCATCGCGATGCGCCGCATGCGGCTTCCGATGTGCATGAGCTCGTCGAGGCGATCGAGGGATGAGTCGAGGACGACTGCCGCGGCCGCCTCTGCTGTCACGTCGTTGTTCTTGCCGAAGGCAACCCCGACGGTCGCCGCCGTCATTGCCGGGGCGTCGTTGATGCCATCCCCGAGGAAGACCGTCGGGGCGAGCGCCGTCTCGGCACGTACCATCGCGAGCTTCTCCTCGGGCGAGACCGATGCATGTGCCTCATCGAGCCCCACCCGGGCCGCTAGGTACTCGACCTCGCTCGCGCGATCCCCCGAGATGAGCAGGGTCCGCACGACCCCGTGACGGCTAGACAGATGGGCGATGAACTCACTCGCGCCGGCGCGCGGTTCGTCTCGGAAGGCGAGGGTGCCCGCATACGCATCATCGATGATCACCACGCACTCCAGCCCGCCGGCCTCCGGGGGCAGCTGCGCATGAATGCCCGGCTGAGTCCGCTCGAGCGCCTTGCGACCGGTCACGAGCACCCGCCTGCCCTCGACCACGCCTTCGAGCCCCAGCCCGGGCCGCTCCGACGCCCGTTCCACGAGCAGCATGGGCATGTCGGCGACCGCCTGCATCACTGCCACTGCGAGTGGGTGGCGGCTGTAGCGCTCAATCGATCCGGTGATCGCCAGCACTTCGTCCCGGGTGAATCCGGGGCCGATCGAGGTGCTCGTCAGGGTCGGCTGGCCGTAGGTGAGCGTGCCGGTCTTGTCGAAGATCATCGTGCGCGCCGTGCTGATCCGCTCGAGCATCGACGGATCCTTCACGATGATGCCGTGATGCGCCGCGAGCGAGATGGCACCGACGATCGCAACGGGAACCCCGATGAGGAGCGGGCAGGGCGTCGCGATGACGAGAACCGCCAGGAATCTGTTCGGGTCCCCGCTCACGGCCCATCCGGTGATCGCCAGGGCGAGTGCGAAGAGCGTGTAGCCGAACCCGATCCTGTCGGCGAGCCGGCGGATCGGTGGCCGCTTCGACTCGGCCCGGTGCAGGACGCCCACGATCTGGGCGTAGCGACTGAACTCGGCGGTGCGGTCGGCACGGATGACGAGAGCCTCGAAGCCGTTGATCGCGCCAGAGAGCGCCGATGATCCAGGTGACTTCGGGATCACGTACGGCTCGCCGGTCAGGTAGGACTCGTCCATGGCCCCGTGCCCCTCGAGCACGGTCGCATCGACGGGGCAGATCTCATGCGGCAGCAGGACGAGTTCGTCGCCGACCTCGACGGCGGCGACATCGAGGTCGGCAAGGGACCCATCGGCTCCCCTGCGGTGCGCGATCGTGGGGCTGCGCTTCGCAAGCGCCTCCAGCACCTGCGATGCCCTCGTGGAGGCGGCCGCCTCGAGCGCCTCTCCCCCGGACAGCATGAGCGCGATGATGCTTGCGACGAGCCACTCGCCGAGAGCCGCGGACGTGGCCAGCGCGAGCATTCCCAGGAGGTCGGCTCCGAACCGGCGATGGACGGCGTCCATGACGACACGAAGGAGCATCGGCACGCCGACGATGACGGTCATGAGGACAAGCGGAGCCTTGACCACCAGCGGGTCGACCTGAAGCGCCCACAGCGCCGCCGACACACCGATGGCCGCCAGGACTCCGATCGCCATTCGCCCCCGCCACGATCTCGCGAATACGCGCAGATAGGGCGCGACACCGCCCCCTGCAGATGATTCACTCATAAGCGGGATTGTCCATTGGCGGCCAGCCGCATGAAGGATCGTGGAGGCAGAGGCGATGTTTCTCACGTTCCTCGGCGCGAACGGAACGGTGACCGGGTCCAAGACTCTCCTCGAGACGGCCGGAGGCCGGCTCCTCGTCGACTGCGGGCTCTACCAGGGACCGCGCGAGATCCGGGCGCTCAACTGGGCGCCCTTCCCGCTCCCGCCCGAGCAGGTCACGTCGGTCGTGCTCACCCACGCACACCTCGATCACTGCGGCTACCTGCCGGCCCTCGTCCGCGATGGCTTCGCGGGGCCCGTCCTCTGCACTCCCAACACCGCCGAACTCGCGTCCATCGTGCTGCGCGACAGCGCGAAACTGCAGGAGGAGGATGCGGATTTCGCCCAGCGCAAGGGCTTCTCCCGCCACGCGCAGCCGCGCGCCCTCTACGGACTCCTCGACGCGGAGCAGGCCATCGCCCTGTTTCGTCCGATCGAATTCGGCAGGGAGTTTCCGGCCCTCCCGGACATCACTGGCCGATTCGACCCGGCCGGGCACATCCTCGGCTCGTCGCTGGTGACGCTCACCGACGGCTCGAAGACGGTCGTGTTCAGCGGCGACCTCGGCCGCGCCAACCATCCGCTGCTCATCGCGCCCAGCCCACCGCCTGTCACCGATGCCATCGTCATCGAGTCGACGTATGGCGACAAGGAGCATCCTGACCACGACGCCGAACTCGAGGAGATGGCATCAGCCATCACCCGGACCATCAGGCGTGGCGGCACCGTCGTGATCCCCGCCTTCGCCGTCGATCGCACCGAGGTCCTCCTCGGGGTCCTGCGTGATCTTCAGGACACCCAGCGAATCCCGAAGGTGCCGATTCACGTCGACAGCCCGATGGCACTCGCCGCGATGCGCGTGTATCGCGCGGCCATCACCGACGGCGATCCGGAGATCCGCACCGCCGCCATCGCAGAGGGCCCGGGGATCATCGAGCCGCAGCACCTCTTCGAGGCAACGACCCCGGACGAGTCGAAGCAGCTCGACCTCGGAGGCGCTCGGATCATCGTGTCGGCCTCGGGCATGGGCACCGGGGGCCGTGTCGTCCACCATCTCAAGGCACTGCTTCCCGATCCATGCAACGCCGTGATCCTCGCGGGATACCAGGCGGTCGGCACCCCGGGACGGTCGCTGCTCGATGGTGCCCGAGAGCTGAAGTTCCACGGGCACTACGTCAAGGTGCGGGCCGAGATCTTCAATGTCGGCGCGTTCTCGGTGCATGCGGATTCAAGCGAGCTCGTGGACTGGCTCCGCTCGGGCGAACGCACCCCGGAGCAGGTCTTCGTCGTCCACGGTGAGCCCGAGGCATCAGCCGCGCTCGCCCGGCGGATTGGCATCGAGCTCGATGTCGTCGCGGTCGTGCCGGCCCCCAGCGAGCGGGTCGCGATCTACTGACCGCGGAGCAGTGTCGCCTCGACGACCATCCACGCCGCGAGCAGCACGAGGAGACCGGCGAACGCACGTTCGAGAAGCCGTTGCGAGATCGCGAGATTCACCCGCGACGCGAGCAGCGATCCGACAAGGCCGCCCGCGATCACGATGAGCGGCAGCTGCCACGGGATGTCCTGCCAGGTGTCGGCCCTGAACACGAGGGCCGTCACGCTGTTGAGCGCAATGATGACGAGCGAGGTGCCCGCAGCCACCCCGAACGGGAATCCGAAGACGAGCACGAGCGCCGGGACGATGAGGAATCCCCCGCCGACGCCGAAGATGCCGGTGAGCAGCCCGACCCCCGTGGCAACCACAAGGGTCAGCCAAAGGCTCGAAGCCTGACTGCCTGACGGCTCAGGGGAGGAGCCCTTGCGCCACATCGCGATTGCCGCACCGACCATGACAAGGGCAAATCCTGCGACCAGGGCCGATTCAGGGACGGCCGGCGCGATACGGGTGCCCGCGAAGGTGCCTGCCACCCCCAGGACCCAGAACAGCATCGCCTGCCGCAGGCGCACCTGACCGAGCCGGAACCGCGGAATGGCGCCGAATCCGGCCGCTGCGGCAACGACCGCCAGTGACGCGGTCGTTGCCTGCAGGGCCGCGAAGTCGAACAGGTAGAGGAACGCCGGAACCGCGAGCACCGCGCCGCCCGCGCCGACCAGGCCGAGGACCGCCCCGACCGCTAGTCCGACGATGAGCGCTTCGATGATGATCAGGACGGTGCTTCCTTCCGTGCGGCCGAGGCCGGGTTGACGCCGTGCGTAGGAGGGTCAGTCCGCGTAGGCGGCACCGAGTCGATGGCCGACCGTCGGCCGTACGATCACGAGGCCCGCATTCTCGGCATTCACGAAGTCGTCGTCCACGTGCACGACCGGAATGTCGAGGCCATCGAGCACCGAGGCCCCGATCGACGCCCGGAAGCCGCTCCCGCAGTAGATCCAGACCGGACCGTGCGCAGCGTTCTCGCCCGCCCATGCCTGCACTTCGCCCAGCCGCTGGCGCAGTTCGTGGAGGGGAACGTGCATTGCTCCTGCGACGTATCCGTCATCGAACTCGCTGTTTCGGCGCAGGTCAAGGATAGGCAGGCCCGGGTCGTCGGACAGGGCCTTCGAGAGATCGACATGGGTCGCCCGCCGGTAGCCGGAGACTGGAGTGGCCGGACTCGACCAGTCCGCGGATGAGCCCACGGCATAGGCAATTGGCCGGTCGATGCCGATGCGGACGAGCTCGCGCTGCATCGTCTGCACCTCGAACGCGTCGGCGCCCAGCAACGTGATGGGCGTTCCCCAGTCGATCATCCAGCCGAGGTAGGTCACGGCATTGCCGTGGACGTCGAAGGACAGTGAGCCCTTAACGTGGTCGGCAGCAAACGCCTGTCGGTGGCGCAGGTCGACGACCCATTCGCCAGCGGCGATGCGGCGGGCGATGTCGCCCGCTGACGCGATCATGGGCAAGGAGAGGTCGATCGGCCCCGCGCCCCGTTGGTTCGCCGGACCCATGTGGGCGTAGTAGGCCGGGTAGGCGTCGAGGCCGGCGATGAGCTCCTCGACGAACGTGTCCTCGGCGACGGAGAAGGCCGGGTTGCTCGCAACCTGCTCGGCGACGGTCGATTCATTGCCGACCGTGGCCGTGGCGCTGCAGAAGGAACCGAAGCCGTGCGTCGGGTATACCTGCGCCGAGGGCGTGATCTCGGCGCCGATCCTGCGCATCGACTGCCACTGCGAGCGTGCGAGAGGTTCGGTCAGCTCCGGCCCGAGCAGGTCGGGCCGGCCGACGCTGCCGAAGAGGAGCGAGCCGCCGGTGAAGAGCGCGACATCTGCCCCGCCTATGTTGAGGGCAAACGAGATGTGGTTCGGGGTGTGTCCTGGCGTGTGGATGACACGGAGACGTCCGATGTCGGATGCGAGTTCCGCAGCATCGCCCACCTGGCGGGCGGCGAAGTCGATCTCCATGCCCTCTGGCACGACGTACTCGGCCTTGGTCCGCCGGGCGAGCTCGAGGCCCCCGCTTACGTAGTCATTGTGGAAGTGGGTCTCGAGGACGTGCGATGCGCTCCACCCGTGCTGGTCGAGGATCTCCTCGACCCGGTCGATGTCGCGCTGCGGATCGATGACGATCGCGGACGATCCGCTGCCCACGACGTAACTGCGGTCGCCTAGGTTCGGCGTATCGATGGCGATGACCTCGAGGCCGCTCACTGGGTCACCACCGATGCGCCTGAGGCAGCGAGGTCATCGAGGCCGCCGCTGAGGTTGACCAGGCTCGTGAATCCGGCGGTGGCCATCGCATCGGTGGCGACCGTCGATCGTCGTCCGCTTCGGCAGTAGACGGCGTAAGTCGCAGCCTTGTCGAGCGATTCGATCTGGGAGGCGAAGGCCGGGTCCTCGACGTTGATATTCACCGCATTCTGCAGGTGCCCCGCCGCGAACTCATCCGGCGTGCGGACGTCGACGACGACGACTCCCTGCTGGGCGGTTGTCGAGATGAATGCCTGCGGATCAACGGTCTGCACGGCACTCGTGCCCGACGCGCACCCGGTGAGGGCGAGCGCTGCGAGGATGCCCGCTACAGCAATGAGTCGTTTCATCATGCTCCTTTTCGGTTCGTGTTCTAGATGATCATGCCGGGGTCGCCGTTGTCGCCGACGACGGTTCTGCCTGCCTGCTGCCACGCACCCATGCCGCCATCGATGCTGACGGCGCTGAATCCAGCCTGGCGCAGTTGCGCCGCACTCGTGAGGGAGCGATTGCCCGACCGGCAGATGACGAGAACTGGCCTGGCCCGATCGAGTTGCCCGAGATCCAAGGGCACCCGGGCCATCGGCATGTGCACCCCGACCGGGTCGTGGCCGGCGCTCCACTCGACGAGCTCACGAACATCGAGGAGCACCGCGCCGGCTTCGAGCATCGGGAGTGCCTCGTCGACGCTGATGTTGAGGTTGCCACCGCTGGCGGTCGGGCCCACGCCTATGCCGCCTTAGCCTCGATGGCATCCGCGAACTCGCAGAATGCTGAGTAGGCACGTGCCCCGTAGATCGTTGCGGGGCCGCCCTGCATGAGGAAGGTGACACCGATGGCCTCCGCGGCCTCCTGACGGGTCGCACCGGCCCGCGCCGCACCCCTGGCGTGCGAGGCGATGCAGCCATCGCAGCCGTGGACGACGCCGATGGCCATCGCGATGAGCTCCTTCGTCTTCGTCTCGAGCACCCCGGGTGCGAGCGCCGCCGAGCTCAGGTCGGCAAAGCCCTTGTATACCTCAGGAATTGCCTGACGGAGCTGACGGTGCTGCGGATTCAGGTCATCGAGCACCGATTGATGATGCACATGAGTGGTCATGCTCAAATAATATACCCCCTGGGGTATATGTCAACCCACGTCCCGTGCCTCGGGTGTCACCTCAGCCGGACGCAGGACCGATCGAGTTCGCCGACTGACGTAACCCCGAGGAGCTGCATCGTCGTCCTGATCTCCTTCTCGAGGATGCTCACGACCCGCCGTACCCCGTCCTCACCGCCGGCCATGAGACCGTAGAGGTAGCCGCGGCCGATGAGTGCCCCGGTCGCCCCGAAGGCAAGTGCCGCGACGATGTCGGCACCGCACGTGATGCCGCCATCCACGTACACCTCGATCCGATCCCCCACCGCGTCGACGACGCTCGGGAGAATCTCGAGCGGCACATTGCCGCGGTCGATCTGCCGGCCACCGTGGTTCGACAGAATGACGGCGTCGACCCCGAGATCGACCGCGATGACGGCATCCTCTACGGACTGCACTCCCTTGAGCACGAGCTTGCCGGGCCAGATGCTGCGGAGCCAGGTGATGTCGGCGCCGGTGATCGCCGGGTCGAATACCTTCGTCAGGAGGTCGCCGACCGTGCCGCCCGTGGACGACAGCGACGCGAACTCGAGCGGCCTCGTCGTGAGCAGGTTGCCCCACCACCTCGGGTACAGGGCCATTCCGGCGAGGGTGCTGAGGGTGAGCTGCGGGGGAATCGTGAGGCCGTTCCTCACATCACGCAACCGGATCCCGCCGACGGCCGTGTCGACGGTGAGGATGAGGGTGTCGTAGCCGGCCAGCTCGACGCGCTTGACGAGGGCCTCGCTCGCCACCCGGTCGCGCCAGACATAGAGCTGGAACCACCGCCTCGTGCCGGGCGCAGCCTGCGCGAGGGCCTCGACCGATGTCGTCCCGAGCGTCGAGAGCGCGTAGGGGATGCCGGCCTCCCCCGCGACCTTCGCCACCGCAGGTTCCCCGACGTGGTGCATCATGCGCGTGAAACCTGTCGGCCCCAGCGCGAACGGAAGAGCCGAACGTCTGCCGAGCATCTCGACCGACAGGTCCACGGAGGAAACATCGCGCAGAACCCGCGGCGTGAACTCGACCCGGGAGTACGCCTCGACCGAGCGGCGAAGCGTGAGCTCCGAACCGGCGGCACCATCGGTGTAGTCGAAGACCGATCTCGGCACCCGGCGCCGAGCGAGCTCGCGGATGTCGCCGATGCTCGCGCAACGCTCGAGGCGCGCCTGCAATCGCGTGAGCGAGCGATCACGTCGCCCGATGAGCGGCAGGATCTCGCCCGGCCTCGGCAGTCGTCGATCGACCATGGTGCGTCCTCCTCGTAGGTACCTAGCGGGCAATGCGATGGGCGAAGCGGAGCCACTGCTGCCGTGAGCCTGCCGGATGGTACTCCCGGATCTCGGGCATCGCCGCGATGAGCGACCGGGCCTCGCCGAGCGAGGCCACCACGCCCGTGGTCATCCACTGGACGACCGCATTGCCGAGTGCCGTAGCCTCCACCGGCCCCGCCACCACCTGCTTGCCGGTCGCGTCGGCGAGCCACTGCATGAGGACCTCGATTCGGCTGGCTCCCCCGACGACATGAATGACGCTCCGAGGCTCGGTGCTAAGCCCATCAAGTTCCTCAGCACGCTGGGCGAGCCTGACGACGAGCGATTCCAGAATCGTCCGGATCACCGATCCCCTCGACCCGTCCCATTCCCCCACGAGGACGTGTCCGATCGTCTCGGGCGACTGGCCCGGAGCGACCAAGGATGCGTCATCGATGTCGAATCCCGCCGCGAATGGCGCGCACTCCGCAGCCGCCAAGAGAAGCCACTGGATCGAGGGATCAACGCCGTCGGCAGCGGCCCAAGCCCGCCTGCATTCATCGATAAGCCACATACCTGACACGTTGCGAAGGACTCGGATGGTGCCATCGATCCCGAGCTCGTGCGTGACGTTCAGAGCCATCGACTCCGGGCTCGGTACCGCCGTCTGCGACTCGAAGCCGATGAGCGCCCAGGTGCCGAGCGACAGTATGAGCGCGCGGTCGCGATCGTCAACGGGTGTTCCGGCGAAGGCACTCGCGGTGTCATGGGTTGCAACGCCGACAAGCGGCAGTCCGCGCAACCGGTCGTCGAGGCATGGGCCACGCACCAATCCGGGCTCGTCCAGCGACAGGAAGGCGCCTGCCGGAAGTGCCAGCGCGGAAAGGATTTCCGGCGACCAAGCGCGTGTCCGAGGGTCGACGAGGGCGGTGGTCGATGCATTCGTGACGTCGCACGCCCGCACTCCGGTCAGCCAGAACGTCAGCAGGTCAGGCACGAGGAGGAGCGAGGTGTCGTCGCGCAGGCGGTCATCAACGGCAAGCTGGTAAGCGGTGTTGAACTGAAGGTGCTGGATGCCGGTGATGGCGTAGTGCCTATCCCAGGCAAGTGCCGATCGAGCCCGGTCGACCCCGAGGGCGTGACGGTCATCGCGATAGGCCATCACCGGACCGATGAGGCTGCCCGCACGGTCGACCACGCCGTAGTCGATGGCCCAGGTATCGATGCCGCATGAGCCTGCGCCCAGCGCCACGGCGTGAGCCAGCCCGTCCGCGACCGATCGATGGAGCGTCTCGACATCCCACGTCCAGCGACCATCGACCAGACTCGGCCCATTCGGGAAGCGCGAGACCTCGGTGAGCGATGGAACCCCCGCGACAAGATCGCAGACGACGACGCGTCCGCTTCCCGCGCCCATATCGACGGCCGCGACCCGGGACATGACCGCTACCGCACGAACGCGGCAGCAACTCCCGAATCGACCGGGATGATCATGCCCGTCGTGCGCGAGAACTCGTCCGAGGCGAGCGCCGCTACTGCGCGGCCGATGTGCTCCGGGAGCACCTCGCGCTTGAGGATGGTGCGCTGGGCATAGAACGCCCCGAGGTCCTTCTCCTCTACGCCGTAGACGGCGGCGCGGTTGGCGCCCCAGCCACCGGCGAAGATGCCGGATCCCTGGACGACGCCGTCGGGATTGATGCCGTTCACCCGGATGCCGTGCTCGCCGAGCTCGACCGCGAGCAGCCTCACCTGGTGGGCCTGGTCGGCCTTGGCCGAGCTGTAGGCGATGTTGGCCGGGCCGGCGAAGACGGCGTTCTTGCTCGCGATGTAGATGATGTCGCCGCCCATGCGCTGGGCGATCATCGCCCGCGCGGACTCGCGGCTCACGAGGAAGGACCCGCGTGCCATGACGTCGTGCTGGAGGTCCCAGTCGTCGACCGTGGTCGACAGCAGGTCCCTGCTGAGCGAGAGCCCGGCGTTGTTCACGATGAGGTCCACCCCGCCGAAGGCAAGGCAGGCTTCAGTGATCATGGCCTTGATGGCATCCTCGCTCGTCACATCCGCTTCGACCGCGATGGCGAAATCTGGCCCGCCCATGGCGAGTGCGAGCTCTTGCGCCGCAGCGAGATTTCGATCCGCGATCACGACGGCCGCGCCGTCGCGCACGAGTGCCTCGACGGTCGCCCGGCCGATGCCGCTGCCACCGCCAGTGACGAGTGCAACGCGGGATGCCAGTCGCCTCGGCTTCGGCAGCCGCCGGAGCTTGGCCTCCTCGAGCTCCCAGTACTCGATCCGGAACTTCTCGATCTCGGCGATCGGCTGATAGGTCGAGATCGCCTCAGCGCCACGCATGACATTGATCGCGTTGACGTAGAACTCCCCCGCCACCCGCGCCGTCTGCTTATTCGCGCCGAAAGAGAACATGC
>WLOY01000035.1 GCA_009699015.1 Actinomycetota bacterium
CTGAACCCCGAGTGCGTCACCTCGAGCAACCCGGTCGCCGACTGCAAGTCGTCCAACACCCCGGAGCCCGCAAACTGGTCCAAGACCGGTGCCTCGAATAGCGGCTGGACGAATGCCACCGTGTACACGCCCGAGGAGGTCGGCGCGAAGGACGGCTACAACACCATTACCTGGAGCCCCAACGCGAAGCTCATCTGGGGGAGCGACCTTGAGCTCGACAACACCGTCCTGCTTCGCACGTCGGTCAAGGCGCCCTAATACCCGCCGCTCCAGCGCCACTGCCGGCCGCCAGAGTTCGCAATGCACCATCCGGTTCGCAACGCAGGATCGCAACGCAGAAAGGGCGGCTCCCCGTATCGGGGAGCCGCCCTTTCGAGCGTTCGTAGGCGTGGACTAGAAGTCCATGCCTCCCATGCCGCCGTCGCCGCCGCCCATCGGGGCAGCAGCCTTCTCCGGCTTGTCAGCCACGACGACCTCGGTGGTGAGGAAGAGGCCAGCGATCGATGCCGCGTTCTGCAGCGCCGAGCGGGTGACCTTGGCCGGGTCGATGATGCCCTTGGCGATCATGTCGACGTACTCGCCGTTCGATGCATCGAGGCCGTGGCCCGGGGTGAGCTCGCGGACCTTCTCGACCACGACACCGCCCTCGAGTCCAGCGTTCTCAGCGATCTGCTTCAGCGGCGCGCTGACGGCGACGCGAACGATGTTCGCACCAACCAACTGCTCGTCGGTGAGGCCGAGTGCATCGATCTTGCCCGCTGCTGACTTCATGGCCTGGATGAGTGCCACGCCGCCGCCGGCGACGATGCCCTCCTCAACTGCTGCCTTCGCGTTGCGGACTGCATCCTCGATGCGGTGCTTGCGCTCCTTGAGCTCAACCTCGGTGGCTGCGCCGACCTTGATGACTGCAACGCCGCCGGCCAGCTTGGCCAGACGCTCCTGCAGCTTCTCACGGTCGTAGTCGCTGTCCGACTTGTCGATCTCGGCGCGAATCTGGTTCACGCGACCCTGGATCTGCTCCTGGTCGCCTGCCCCTTCAACGATCGTCGTCTCGTCCTTGGTCACGACCACCTTGCGCGCGCGGCCGAGCAGGTCGAGCGTCGTGCCGTCGAGCTTGAGGCCGACCTCTTCGGAGATGACCTGCGCGCCCGTGAGGATCGCGATGTCCTGCAGCATCGCCTTGCGGCGATCGCCGAACCCGGGGGCCTTGACGGATACCGAGCGGAAGGTGCCGCGGATCTTGTTCACGACGAGCGTGGCCAGGGCCTCGCCCTCGACATCCTCGGCGAGGATGAGCAGCGGCTTGCCGGACTGCATGACCTTCTCGAGGATCGGCAGGACATCCTTGACGGCCGAGATCTTCGAGTTCGCGATGAGGATATAGGGATCCTCAAGGACGGCCTCCATGCGCTCTGCATCGGTGACGAAGTAGGGCGAGATGTAGCCCTTGTCGAAGCGCATGCCCTCGGTGAGCTCAAGCTCGAGGCCGAAGGTGTTGCTCTCCTCGACGGTGATGACGCCTTCCTTGCCGACCTTGTCCATTGCCTCAGCAATGAGCTCGCCGACCTCTTGGTCGCCACCGGCGGAGATCGCAGCGGTCGAGGCGATCTGCTCCTTGGTCTCGACATCCTTGGCCATCGCCAAGAGCTCGTCGCACACGATGGCGACAGCCTTGTCGATGCCCTTCTTCAGTGCCATCGGGTTCGCACCGGCCGCAACGTTGCGCAGGCCTTCGCGCACGAGCGCCTGGGCGAGCACGGTCGCGGTGGTGGTGCCGTCGCCAGCGACGTCATCGGTCTTCTTGGCGACCTCCTTGACGAGCTCGGCACCGATCCTCTCGTAGGGATCCTCGAGATCGATCTCCTTCGCGATGGACACGCCATCGTTGGTGATCGTGGGGGCTCCCCACTTCTTCTCGAGGACGACATTTCGGCCCTTCGGGCCGAGGGTCACCTTGACTGCGTCGGCGAGCACGTTCATGCCGCGCTCCAGCGAGCGACGAGCCTCTTCGTTGAATGCAATGATCTTTGCCATGGGGCCAGTTCCTCCCGGAACATCCGTACGTGGATTATCACTCTCATGGTGTGAGTGCTAACCCATTTTTAGCACTCTCACCCGGTGAGTGCAAATGTGAGCGGCCCTGAATGGTCATTTTCAGGGGGCTGGACGCTCAATTCACGCATCCAAATCCCGCCCGCTATCCCACCGAGGCGGCGACGGTCGCCTGCGCCTCCGCGAACGAGGTTTGCGCAGGCACGGCCCCCGCGCCCATCGTCGAAGTCGACCAGGCCTTCCCGAGCGGCGCCCAGATGGCGCCCGCCTGCGGGATATTCGGGGTCGGCGCGCCATCTGTTCCTGCCACCGCGAACGCCTGCGGCAGGCGTGCCATCGTCCCGGCGATGTTCGCCGGCGCCCGTTCGGTGATTGCGGCGATCTGCGACTGGATCGGGGCCGGGGTCAATCCCTTGCGCACGAGTCCCTGCGCAGCCTTGAGCACGCCGTGCTGGTCCGCGTAGGCCGTCACCATGAAGCCCTTGATCGTGAGGTAGGGCGAGGGCATGATGCCCTTCTTGATCTCCGGAATCGACGACACCCGGTACTGGAAGGTAAGCGTCTTGAGCTCATTTCGGTTCCAGGGGCCGGTGATCCAGTAGGCCGCGCGGCCCGACACGAACGCGGCGGTGGCCGCCTTCTCATCGAGCGCGGAGTTGATGAGACCGGTCGAGTTCCACTTGTTGATCTTCGGCATGTTCGCCTGGAACGTCGGGTTCGTAATGCCGATGTTGAAGGGATCCAGGCTGCCGGCCGCATTCTTGCCGAAGACGTAGCCGCCGAGCCCGGTGAAGAGCGGGTTCATGAAGTAGGCATTTCCGGCCGTGCCCTGAGCCACCGCGAGGCCGACGTCGACCTTGCCGGCCGCCTTCAGCGCCAGTGCGGACTTGCTCAGCGCCGTGAAGGTCTTGGGCGGGGTCGGGACGAGTGCGGCGTTCGTGATGAGAGCCACGTTCTCGTACATGACGGGCACGCCGTAGTAGCTGAACCCGAATTTGAAGCCGTCGAGCGTTCGTGCCGCGAACTGCGCCTTGAGGCTCGCCGAGAGCGGAAGCTTGCGAACCAGGCCCGCCGAGGCGAGTTCGCCGGTCCAGTCGTGCTCCGCCCAGATCACATCGGGGGCGCTCTCCGGGGCGACGGTCTTCAACTCGCTCCGGATGGCTGGTAGCTCCTTCACGACGAAGGTCACCGGATGGCCGTCGTACCCCTTGGCGAAGGCCTGCTGGAGCAGTGGCGCCCGGGTTGCGTCTGTCCACACGACGATCGGCGTCGATGCCGCGTGCGCTCCCGGCGCGGCTCCGAGGGCGCCGACAAGCGCGAGGCAGGTGGTGACGATGAGGATTCGAAGACGCATGCGGGGCTCCCTAGATCGCGAACACACCAATCATGCCCCCTCGATCGCCCGCCGAGGAAGTTTCGCGCGGCTCAGCGCTGGTCGAGGTCGACGCCGAGGCGCCTGGCCGAGCGCGCCCGCTGCCGGGTTGCCCGCAGTCGGCGCAGTCGCTTGACGAGCATTGGGTCGAAGGTGAGCGCCTCCGGGGTATCGATGAGGGCGTTGACGATTTGGTAGTAGCGGGTCGCGCTCATGTCGAAGAGGTCGCGAATCGCCTGCTCCTTGGCCCCTGCATACTTCCACCACTGGCGCTCGAACTCGAGAATCCCGCGATCACGCTCGGAGAGCAAAGCCCCCGCGCCATGCTCGTCGAAACTCGATCGCACGGCTTCCATGGTGGGTTCCTCCGTTGGCTCGGGCGCGGGCGAGGCCAGGCTTTGCGGCGCCCGCATGGCGTCAGGGTCATCGTAGACAGTGAATCCCACCGATGTCATTTATCCACGTCCTTCGCGTCGTATCAATTTCCAGCATACGGGGCCGATCTCGGCCGCCAACCCGGGTCCCGTCACCTTGCGCGACGATCCCGAGCCCTGATAAGCACCCAGCTGAACGCGTAGCCAAGCCCATTCGTCGCCCAGTGGAAGCCCATCGGCGCCAGGACGCTTCCCGAGAGCACGCGGAGCCCACCGAACAGGATGCCGGCGAGCGCCGTCGTGAGAACGCTGAGGAGAACCGCGAGGATGTTCCCCTTGTGCCCCTCCCCGACGACCGAGCCGAGCGCGGGATTCTGCTCGTGGGTCCCAATCGAGGGCAGGATGTGCCATAGGCCGAACAGCAGCGCCGAGCCCACGAGCGCCCAGACGAGTCCGTACCGGCGAGCGAGCATCGCGAACAGCACGCCGCGAAAGGCGATCTCCTCGAATAGGACGGTTCCGAATGGCACCTCGATGAGCGCCTGGAACATCAGCCGACCGGCCGACATGTCTGCCATCCGCTCGTCGTGGAAGGCCGCGCGCGTTCGTCGGAAGAGCGAGCCGATGACGTAGACCGCGGTGATGAGGCCGATGGATGCGGCCCCCCAGATGAGGCCCGGCAGGAGGTAGCGCCAGCCCAGGCCCATGTCGGTCCAGGAGTTGCCGTCGAGCAGGCCCACCGCGAGGAGGAGGACTGAGCCACCGAAGGACCACAGCAGGTAGTGGGTCTGCGGCGCCACCCTGTTGTTCACGATGTTGATGAGGACGAGGAGGACGACGACCGCCACCGGGGGCCACCAGGCCAGGCCAGTCACCTGTTCGGGGGCGATGATCGAGAACACCTCGTGAGTCTAGGTTCGTCTCAGACAGCATCGCGAACCTTCGAGGCGAATGCCCCTCGCGAGGGGCGTCCCAAGCACTAGGTTCGCCCTGTGAATGCGATGAGGGCACTCAGGGCATGAGGTGTAAGCCATTTCCATCCTTCAAGAGGTAGCTGTCGGTGAACCAGATCCGATACGTGCCACCCACGTCTCGGGCTCGACGCTCCGAGTCGTAGCGAGCCGGGTGCTCCGCGCCGTCGTGACGCTTGTGTTCGTCGTCATCTTCAACTTCTTCCTCTTCCGCATGCTGCCCGGTGATCCGATCGGGCTCTACACCCGTGGTCGCAATCAGGATGCCGAGCAGTTGCTCGAGCTCCGGCGGGCGTTGAACAAGCCATTGCTCGAACAGTTCCTCACGTACATCCGCAATCCATTCGACCAAGCGATCGACTCGACCCGCTTCTCACGTCCGGTCTGGGAGATGATCGGCGAACGAGTGTGGCCGACCATCCTCCTGCTCGGCACCGCGATCGTGGTGGCGTCGCTCGTCGGCATCTGGATCGGCATTCGCGCCGGCTGGAAGCCCGGCGGCAGGTTTGATCGCATGTCGACGGGCGCCACGCTCATGCTCTACTCGATGCCGGAGTTCTGGCTCGGCATGATGCTCCTCATCGTCTTCTCAGTCGGCGCCTTCGGCATCCCGGGTTTCTTCCCGGTCGGCGGAATGTCCACACCAGGCGTCGACACCTCGACCCCCCTTGGCTGGCTGAATGTGCTCTGGCATCTGGTGTTGCCGTGCACGACGCTCATCCTCATCTATCTCGCCGATTACGCACTCGTCATGCGAGCGTCACTCATCGACGAGCGGAAGCAGGAGTACCTCACCCTCGCGCGCGCCAAGGGCCTTCGTGACGCGGTCGTGCGGAAACGGCATGCGGTGCCAAATGCCTTGCTCCCGACGATCACCCTCATCTTCCTGTCGCTGGGATTCGTCGTCACCGGTGCCATCACCGTCGAGACGGTGTTCTCCTGGCCCGGCCTCGGCCTGCTCACCTACGAAGCGCTCCGGGGCCCCGATATTCCGCTCCTCCAGGCAATCTTCCTCATGTTCTCCATTGCCGTGATCGTCGCGAACCTCATCGCTGAACTTCTCTACGTCACCTTCGACCCAAGGGTGCGTTCATGAGCGTTGCCTCGCAGCGCCGACGGATGGCATTCGCACGATTCAGCACAGGCTTTCGGCATGACCGCGCCGGCATGGCCGGTCTGGCCATTCTTGCGGTGTTCGTCGCCACCGCAATTCTTGCGCCGATCCTCATTCCCGAATCCGCCCTCGACGTCACGAAGGCCACCGGCGGGAGGCTCGATTCACCCTCGTGGTCATACCCGCTCGGGACGGACGAGTCCGGGCGCTCGATGCTCCTACTCCTTGCTTGGGGAACTCGAATCTCACTCACGGTGGGGCTGGCTGCCACCGTCATCTCGGTCGTCATCGGCACGCTCTTTGGCATCATGGCCGGACACTTCAGAGGATTTGGTGGTCACGCCCTGGTCGGGGTGACCGACTGGTTCCTCGTCATCCCGTTCCTGCCGCTCGCGATCGTCCTTGCGACCGTGCTCGGACCCAGCACCATGAATCTCATCATCGTCATCGGCATCACATCCTGGGCCGGCACAGCCCGCCTCATCCGGGCACAGACCCTCTCCATCGAGGGGCGGCCCTATCTCGAGCGATCCCGAGCCCTTGGCGCGGGCAACTGGCACCAGATGACACGGCACGTGCTGCCGAACGTCTTTCCGCTCGTCCTCGCGAACACGACGCTCACCGTCGCCATCGTCATCCTCTCGGAGACGACCTTGTCGTTCCTCGGTCTAGGTGATCCCTTGGCACCCTCCTGGGGATCACTCCTCGATCGAGCCTTCTCCTCCGGCGCGGTCAGCAGCGGCGCATGGTGGTACGTCCTGCCGCCAGGCATCTGCGTGGTGCTCGTCGTGCTCGCCTTCACGCTCGTCGGCCGCGCCACAGAACGCATTGTCGACCCCGGGCGGGCGTCATGACGCTCCTGCAATTCGACGACGTCAGCGTCAACTACGCATCCAGCGAGGGTGCCGTGCCTGCGGTCCGTGGTGTCTGTCTTTCACTCGACGCCGGACAGACCCTGGGCATCGCCGGTGAATCCGGCTGCGGCAAGACGACCCTCGCCTCGACCGTCCTGCGACTTCTGCCGCCATCTGCCGAGGTTCGCGGCGCCGTGCTTGTCAACGGCGCCGATGTCCTCACGATGAACTGGGGCGAGCTTCGCGCGGTGCGCTGGTCGCAGGCCGCCATCGTCTTCCAGGGCGCGTTGCACGCCCTCAACCCGGTGCAGCGCATCGGCGACCAGATTGCGGAGCCGATCAGACTCCATGAGCAGGTATCGCGAAAGCAGGTCGATGCCCGCGTCGCAGAACTCCTGAACCAGGTGGGACTGCCAGCGACACGCGCCAAGGCCTACCCCCACCAATTGGCCGGAGGGCAGCGCCAGCGGGTGATGATCGCCATGGCCCTCGCGTGCAAGCCGGACCTCATCATTGCGGACGAGCCCACCACTGCTCTCGACGTGATGGTGCAGGCTCAGGTCCTCGATCTTCTATCCGGGCTCGTCAGAGACCTCGGCATGGGCATGATGCTCATCAGCCACGACCTCGGCGTGCTCGGCACCACCTGCGACCGTATCGCCGTGATGTACGCGGGCCAGATCATCGAGTCAGGGCCGGCCCTGGAGATCTTCGACAATCCCAAGCATCCCTACACTCGCGCGCTCGCAGCAGCCTTCCCCCGAATCGGTGACCCATCTGCGCGCTACGCCCCCGCCGGATTACCCGGTGATCCGCCGTTCCCGGACGATCTCCCAAGCGGTTGCGCCTTCCATCCTCGGTGCCCCATCTCTGTCGCCGCGTGCAGCGAGAGTGCGCCCCCTCTCCTCGAGGTGGCACCCGGCCGAATGGCCGCCTGCTTCAGGGTCGAGCCATGATCCTGTCGGCCCGTGGCCTCTCGGTTTCGTTCAACGGCGGCGTCCGCGCAGTCGACGGCGTCGATCTTGACCTTCCCGCCGGGGAGATCCTTGCCCTTGTCGGCGAGTCCGGTTGCGGTAAAACCACGCTGGCACGGACTCTCCTCGGCCTGGAGAAGCCGAGCTCGGGAAGCGTGTCATTCGACGGGCAGCCCCTGTCCTACTCGACCAAGGCCCTCAAGCGTTTTCGGTCACAGGTGCAGCTGGTGCAGCAGGACCCCCTCGGCGCTCTCAATCCCCGGCACACGGTCTATGACGCGGTTGCCGAGGGCCTTCGGGTGCAGAAGGTGCGTGGCGACGAAACCGCGCTCGTCGCTGATGCCCTCGCGCGCGCAGGGCTCAGGCCTCCTGAGCGGTTCTTCCTGCGCTACCCGCAGGAGCTCTCCGGCGGCCAGCGGCAACGCGTCGTCATCGCAGGAGCCCTCGTGCTCAACCCGCGCGTGCTCATCGCTGACGAGCCCGTGTCGAGCCTCGATGCATCGGTTCGCGGAGAGATCCTCAGCCTCCTCCTCTCGCTACGCGACGAACTCGGGCTCACCGTCCTCGTCGTCACCCATGATCTAGGGCTCGCCTGGAACATCTCAGACCGAGTGTCGGTGATGTATCTCGGTCGCATCGTTGAGACCGGTCCCACCGCCGAGGTGCTCACCAATCCGCAGCACCCGTACACGAAGGCCCTGCTCTCGGTGGTGCCAGACATCTCGCGAACCCAACCAACCGTCCTCGCTGGCGAGCCGCCCGATTCGGCACGCATCCCGAAGGGCTGCCGATTCCACCCGCGCTGCCCAGTCGTTATGGATGAGTGCCGGACCACGAGCCTTCCGATTCTCCAGCCAACGATCGGGCATGTCGCAGCGTGCCTACGCAACTCGCCCGCCGACCAGCCCTGATTTTTTCCCTGCCCACCGAGCTTTGGACTGATAGCGTCCGGGCTCAAGTCGATCCGCGTAGCGGAACTGAGAAGGAGTAGCGGTGCAGTCATTTCGTGTCGTCGTCATCGGCGGGGGCATCACCGGAACGAGCATCCTCTATCACCTCGCGCTCAAGGGCTGGACTGACATCGCCCTCATCGAACGCACCGAGCTCACCGCCGGTTCAAGCTGGCATGCAGCCGGGGGGTTCCATGCCATCAACAATGACACCGTCGTCGCTGCCCTTCAGAGCTACACGATCTCGATGTACCCGAAGGTTGCTGAGGAGAGCGGCATCGACATCGGGCTCAAGCTCTCGGGTGGCATCGAGCTCGCGAGCACTCCCGAGCGCATGCGCTGGCTCAAGGCCGAGGTTGCATGGCACGAGATGATGGGACATGAGGGTGCTCGGCTTCTCGACGTAGACGAGATCGTCGACCTCGTGCCGATCGTCAATCCCAACGGGCTCGCCGGCGGCCTCTTCGATCCGGACGAAGGCAATCTCGATCCCAACGGCGCCGTCTATGCCTATGCCGGGGCCGCGCGCAAGCGGGGCGCAACCGTCATCACCCACAACCGGGTCCTTGGAATCAAGCGCACGCGTGCCGGCTGGGAACTCGAAACCGAGCAGGGCCCAATCCTCACTGAGCACGTCGTCAACGCGGCAGGCATGTGGGGTCGCAAGGTCGGGCACATGGTGGGCATCAACCACCCGGTCACGCCCATCCTCCACCACTATCTCGTCACCGAGGACGTCCCCGAGATCATGGCGATCGACTGGCCAATGCCAGCGGTCACTGACCTCGAGGGCTGGACATACCTCCAGCGCGAGCAGAACGGCGCTGTACTCGGGGTCTACGAATCCAACCCAGCACACTGGCATCCTGAGGGTGCGCCTTGGGATTTCGGCGTCCAACTGCTACCACCTGACATCGACCGGATCGCCACCGAGTTGGAGATCGGGTTCGCTCGGTTCCCCGCCCTCGAATCCGCAGGGATCAAGCGCTGGGTCCACGGGGCCTTTGCCATCACCCCCGACGGCAACCCGCTCGTCGGTCCGGTGCGCGGACTGCCGGGCTACTGGGCCGCTGCAGGCGTGATGGCCGGCTACTCCCAGGGCGCCGCTGTCGGCCTCGCCATCGCCAACTGGATCGTCGACGGTGACCCCGGGGACGACGTCTACGCGATGGACGTTGCACGCTTCGGCGACTGGGCGGCATCCGACGACTACCTCCTCGCCACGACCTACCAGTTCTACGCGCGCCGCTTCCTCACGACCTATCCCCACGAGCACCTACCTGCCGGCCGGCCACTGCACACGACACCCGCCTACGAGGATCTCAAAGCTGCTGGCGCCCAGTTCGGGGCAACCTGGGGACTCGAGGTTCCCCAGTTCTTCGCGCCCCTCGACTTCGAGCACGTCCCCTCATTGCAGCGCGACAATGCCTTCCCGCACATCGCGCGCGAGGTGGCTGCCGTCCGCACCGATGCGGGCGCCTACGAAACAGGCGTCTACTCGCGCTACCAGGTCACCGGGCCAAACGCAGCCGCGTGGCTCGACCGACTCCTCGCAGGTCGCATTCCCGCCGTCGGCCGCATGGGGCTCACTCCGATGCTGCATCCCAAGGGCACCCTCATGGGCGACCTCTCCGTCACCAGGCTGGCCGAGGATCGCTTCTGGGTCATCGGCTCGTACTACCTCCAGGAGTGGCACCTTCGGTGGTTCACCGAGCAGTTGATCGACGGGGTCGAGATCGAGAACCTCTCCGATGCCTGGCTCGGCTTCGCCGTCTCGGGTCCTCGATCCCGGGAGGTTGTCTCGGCACTCACTGAGTTCGATATCTCCCAGTTGCGTTTCATGGACGCCGTCATGCTCGACGACATGCTCATCGCACGAATGTCACTCGCCGGCGAACTCGGATACGAGATCACGGTTCCTGCTGATCGTCAGGCAGCGCTGTGGCGCCGACTGGCAGCGCTCGGCGTCACGCCGGTCGGTGACCGGGCCATCGACAGCCTGCGCATCGAGAAGGCCTTCGGCATCTGGTCAGCTGAGTTCACCCAGGCCTACACCCCGGGCGAGACCGGGCTTGATCGCTTCATCGCATGGGACAAGGGTGACTTCATCGGCCGCGAGGCGGCCCTTGCCGAGCGTGACCGCGGCGCTGCCAGGCAGCTCGTGACCCTTGATCTCGGCGACTCTGCCTCCGATGCCATCGGCGATGAGCCCGTCTGGCTCGGCGACCGTGTCGTCGGGCTCGTGACGTCCGGCGCCTACGGGCACCACGTCGGGACGAGCCTTGCCCTCGCGCTCATCGACACCGAGGTCGTCACAAGCGGCGCCGATGTCGAGGTCTCCGTGATCGGTGATCGACAGCCGGCTCGAATTCTCAGCGTGCCCGCCTACGATCCGACCGGATCACGGATGAGGGGCTAGGGAAGCGCTGATCATCAGCCTGTTTTCCACAAACGACCCCCACACGCCCGGCAAAACACCACTCACACGAACGAGAAAATCAGCGCTTCCCTAGAGGTAGCGCTGAACCAGTCCCTTGATGAAGGGGTTGAGGATGTCCTGCGTATGACCATAGATCGAGCAGTGCCCCATGCCCTCGAATAGGTGGAACTCGGAGCCCGGCGTGAGTGCCGCGACCTCCTCACCATCTTGGGGCACGGCCTGCACGTCCTGATCGAATGCAATGACATGCATAGGCACAGTGCACGATTTCAACTGCTCACGCTGATCGAAGAGCACGCATGGCTCCCACTGCGCGATGAGTGAATCCTCCGCAGTATCGGTTTCGTAGTACTCGAGGAGCTCATCGCGCAGTTTCGGCCAGAGCACCGGATCACCGAGGACACGCGCCGGGTAGTACATCGCGGCGTAGTGGATGACCGCCATCATCCCGTCTAGTCGGTTACCTGCGCGGCGCCATTCGATTTCGGCCATCTGATAGTCCCAGGTCCAGCCACGGCTCACCGCGCCCGTACCCATCGTTATCACGCACGCGATGAGATCGGGCCGATCAATGGCGACCTGCTGCACGATCCCACCACCAAAGGACAGGCCGATGATCGCCACCGGCGGCGAGCAGGCGGCCTCGATCAGATCAACGACATCCTGGGCGAAATCCTCGACCGTCCACGGCATCGGCCGATCGGAGGTGGTCTGACCCACCCCACGACAGTCGAACGTGGTGTTGCGAAACTCCGATTCGAAGAAAGGCACCTGGTAGGCGTCCCAGGAACCGATCGTTCCGCCGGCACCCGACACCCAGACGATGTCAGGTCCCTCACCCACCTGCTTGTAGTGAATACGGGCGTCCTGACCGTCGACAAAACTCCCCATCGGCTACTCGCGGTCCGCGCTCGACGCCCGCCGATTTCCGCGCACGAGCACGATGATGAGTATCAGGATGATGATGACGGCGAGGAGTAATCCGACGATGACCCAGGTGCTGACTCCGCCTGATGCCGACTCCTGCGGGGCGGCGGCATCCGTGCCGCTCGCCGCCGCACTTGGGGCGGCACTCGCACCTGACTCCGCCGCGACGGTCGCCGCAGTGACTGGCTCGACGTCAAAGTAGGACCACGTTCCCCACTGGTAGATCAGGGTGCCGTTGCCCTTCGGCTGCTGGACCCACCCGGTGAAGCGGTCGTTTCGGTATGCCTCAAGGCCATTGGCGTAGTAGGTGACCATGTAGACGGCATCGTCGTAGAGCATCTGCTGCATGCGCTTGACGATCTCCTGGCGCTTGGCGAAATCCGTCTCCTGCGACTGCTCGTCGAAGAGTTTGTCGTACTCAGGATTGCAGTAGAAGGAATCCGACAGGTTCGCGTAGATCGTCCCGTCCTCCTCATACGACCTGCTGCCGCACGTGAAGGTGGAAAGCATGTAATTCGGGTCAGGCTCGACCCCCCAGCCCCACTCGAACATGTCGAAATTACCCTGTCCGACAAACTCGTACATGGCATCCTCGGTGACGCCCTTGAGTTCCACCTCGACACCGATTTCCTTGAGGTACGACTGCACGAACTCCGCGGACTTCTGCGAACTCGCACCCTCGGCCTCGGTGCGGTAGAGGAGACGGAAGCTCAACCGGTTGCCCTTCGCGTCAGCGCGGACACCGTCATCGCCCACCGGGTATCCGGCCGCATCAAGGAGTTGAGCGGCCTTCGCCGGGTCATACGTGTAGGGGTTGGCCGGGTCCAGATGCCACTGGGGATAGAGCGGAGGGATAACCGTGCTGCCTGGCAGACCCTCGCCTCCGAGCACCCTGTCGACGATTGCCTTGCGATCGATCGCCCAACTGAGGGCCTGGCGCAGGGCCTTGTCCTTGAGCAGTGGGTTGCCGTCGCCGATCGGCGTGCCGTCCTCGAGTGCCGCGCCTGTGTTGAACGCGACCTCACTGAAACTCGCAGGGGTGGACGCGACCGTCGTGATTTCGGGAATCCCCTGCAAGGACTCATACACGCCGAGGTCGAGGCCATGCGCAAGATCAATCTCGCCTGACTTCAGTGCCTGTCCGAGGGCATCGGGATTGTTGTAGACCTTGAAGATGACCTCATCGACCGGTCGCTTGCCGCCGTACCAGTTGGGGTTGGCCTTGAACCTGGTGAATTGCCCCGCGCGCCGCTCGACCATCACGTAGGGGCCCGAGCCAACCGTCGGTGACTCTGGGGTGCCGACGTTCTTGTACTTGCGCACCTCCTTGCCGTCAATGGTCTCCCAGACGTGCTTGGGGAGAATGAACACGAAGAGGTGGTCCATGACCGGGCTGGGCTTGGCGATATCGACCTTCACCGTGAGGTCGTCCACCGCCTCTGCGCGCACCATGTTGGCTACATAGGAACCATAATTCGTCCGCTCGTACTTGCCGTCGATGATCCGATTGAACGTGTACGCGACATCCTCGGCCGTGATCGGAACACCGTCGCTCCACTTCATCCCCGGACGAAGTCGGTAGGTCCACGACTTCTTGTCAGGCGACTCCTCCCATGATTCAGCGAGGCCGGGAACAATCGAAAAGTCATCTGCCGCGTACTGCGTCAGGGTCGGGTACTGGAGGGTGAATGCCTCGTAGGCGAGGGACGACAGTCCTGTGAACGGGTTGGCGGAGTCGAGATCCTCACCAACCCCGATGGTGAGGACGACCGGTTCGTCGGCCAAGGCCGGAGGCGCTGCCACCGCAGGGACGCTCATCACAACGCAGACCAAAGCTGCACCGAGCAAACGGAATCGCGACATTGTCACTCCTCATCACGGACTAAACCGCGAACGTATCAGGATAGGAGCCATTATGAATTCGATTCGTGAAGACTCCTGCCTTCTATTCAAGCCTGGCCAGCAACCAGCGCCTGATGTCCAAGGACGTGTCCTCCATCGGCGCGTACCAGCCGCCACGGAAATACCGTGAGGTCATGCCACGCTGGACCGACTCGCAAACCCCCCAGTCCTGACGATTGACGAGGTCCCAGAAATCACCGGAGTCGCAGGGGTCAAACGTCGCCTTCTCCCGTTCATTCGGTGCGAAGAGGAGGTCGCAGGTGACGATGGTGCGATCGATCGATACGGGGGTGAGGACGAACGCGGCGGCATGCTCGGCCGCGAGGCTCAGCATGAGATTGGGGTAGATCAGTTCACCCTTGTGCCTGACCCGCTCATGCTCATCGAGATCAGGGAATGGTGCACGGTCACTCGTGCCGGTCATCGTGAAGGTCCAGGCGCCGTCACGATGCGGCACTCCGTCGTCCCATTGGATGTCCCTGCCGCCGCCAGCAAAGTCGGGAACGAGTCGGCAAAGTTCCGGGTGTACGGGGCCGCAGTGGTAGCACTCGTTGTAATTCTCGGCGATGACCTTCCAGTTGGCGCCGACGTCATAGGTGAAGCGGACACCGAGGACGAGATCTGCCAGCGGGTATCGCCGGACCCGGTCAGGGACCTCACCGAGTTGGGCCAGAAGGCTTTCAGCTGGCTCTTCCGCGAGCCAAAGCCACCCACCCCAGTCATCGACCGCCAGCGACGTGAGGGCGAAGTCGGCTGGCTCGATGCCCTCCGCATGCGGGGCGTGCAGGAGAGCACCGTCCAGGCCATACGTCCAAGAGTGATAAGAGCAGCGAAGCACCTTCATGTCGCAGGGTGCGCAGTCGGCCGGGAGTAGTTGAGACCCGCGATGGCGACAGACATTCGCGTGGGCACGCAGAGTGCCGTCATGGGTGACGATGATCGACTCGCCGTAGAAGTCGACGACGGCAACTCTGCCTGCCTGGGTGAGGCCAAGGTCGGCAAGTCGCGCAATGCAGGTCCACTGGCGACGGAGCATGTCACGCTCACGGGCGAAGTACTCCGGATCGGTGTAGTGCTCCCTAGGGAGAGCGGCTTCCATTGGAAAAGTATGCCGCTAGGCCCGGGGGAATGATCGTTGCCACAACTGCTGCTTCACGATTACATCCCCCTCGCGGACAGTGATGGTGATCGTGACGTCGTACGTTGGGCCAACTGCCACGATGTCCATGATGGAATGGGCCGTGGCGATCACCTCAGGAAACCTGAGGGTGAATTCGACCTCGGAGTGCGCGTGCTGCTCGAAGGTGCGGGTATCAACGCTGACCTCACCGGCATAGCTCTCACTCGCGGATCCGTAGGGGGTGTCGTAGGTCGACTGGGAGCCGACTGAGCAGTGCGTGACGTGGCGCGCGACATCACGTTCGATGCTCCACGTGATGCCCTCGGTGCTTTCACTCGACCCCGGGTCGCCCGGTGCGAACACGGGGACAGGCAAGGTCGGATCAGGGTCGTAGATCGGCAGCGTGAGCGTGGCGCCCTGAAGGGTGAGGGTACCCGGGCCACTCGGAGCCACCACATTCGGCCAGTCGGACCCGGCGACGCTCACCCGAAGGGTTCGTCCAGCCTGCCACTGCCAGGCGGTGGCCTCGAGTTCGACATCGACATCGCCGTCCGGACCGATGAGCAAAGTGCCTCGCGTGACGAGCGTCGACGTGCCGTCCGGCGCCACGTCGCACAGACGAACCGAGATGATGGGGTGAGGACACGTCGCCGTGACGTGAGCGCGAAGGTGCGGATTCCCGGCAATCTCGATCGGCGATTCGATCGGGATGTCCCACGTGAGTGACGCAGCATCGTCAAAGCGCTGGTCGTCTGGCTGGCCATATGGCAGGTGCCCGGCGCAGGAGATCCACGCGGCCGTGCCGACGTCAGCACGCACGGTGTAAGCGGGCTGATCTGGCAGAGGGATCAAGCGATCATGTGAGCGAGTGGACGGCCACGTGTCTGAGCGCCAGACGCCTGGCACAGTGTCGAGCACTGGATCAGGTGCGTGGGAGAAGCGGCAGAACCAGGTGTGGGGCAATGCCCAAGACGACACTCCACCCCGAAGATGCTCGTCGAAGAAGGCTGCCATCTCGGCGACGTGGTCGATTCGCGGTCCGGGGGCGCTTGAGGACGGAGCGGCGTGCGCCCAAGGCCCGGCAAGCAGGCGAGTGGGTGCGTTGATCGCTGCGACCGTTCGAAAGGACGTGTTTCGATACCCGTCAGCCCACCCCGCGATGATCATCGTTGGGATGTTGATCCGGTCGTAATCCGGGCGCACCGAGCCGTGGCGCCAGTACTCGTCGTCGTGTGGATGCGCGAGCCACGTGAGGAGCCACGGCTCATGGTGCTCGATGCGATGCAGCCACTCCTCCCGCCAGGTGTCGCCCCAGATCTCCGGCACCGGAGGCAGGAGGTTCATGGGCGCCATGTAGTGGCAATAGTCGACGATGTCCAGCCACTTGCGCGCCCCGCCCATCTGGTGGACATCATCGGTGTAACGGTCGTCAGTGGCGTAGATGGGGATGATCGCATTGAGGTGCGCTGGCCGCTCACATGCCAGTTGGAAGGAATTGAATCCGCCGTACGAGGTCCCGAACATCCCGACCCTGCCGGTGCACCAAGGCTGCGTGGCCAGCCAGGCGATCACCTCTGCAAGGTCACGCTGCTCGACCTTCGGGTATTCATCGGTCGCGAGACCGCCGCTCGAACCGGTCCCTCGAACATCGACTCGAGCGACGGCAAACCCGAATTCATCGGCGAAGCGCTCGTACTCCGGCCGCCAGCCTGCTGTCATATCGTCCTTGCGGTACGGAAGGGCCTCGAGGATGCAGGGGGCCGGTTGCACGTCGGGCAGGAACAGGGTGACGGACAATCGCACTCCGTCGCTCATCTCAATCTGCGCCTGCATCCTGCACTCCTCGCTGCTCAACCGGTCGCGCACGATGCTGCACTATCCCACTGTTGAGCGAGACCTAACTGGACCTGCAGCCGACCGGTCAGGGCAATTCCGTCCCAAAAGCCGGGAGGGACTAGCCTGATCGGATGAGCACAATGTCCTTGCTGCGCGGCCAGCGCGTCCTCACGGGTCGTGCCCGTCTCATCGTGGCGAGCGCCCTCATGCTCTTCGTCCAACTCGCACTCATCCGCTGGTCGGGCGCCAACCTGGTCCACCTCTCGTACTTCTCGAACCTCATCCTGCTCGCGAGTTTCCTCGGCATCGGCCTGGGCTTCCTGCGCTCGCGCACATCGAACGACCTCGGCCGCTACGTCCCCCTCGGCCTGGTCCTGCTCGTCGCCTTCATCATGGCCTTCCCGGCCCGCATCGAAGGTTCGTCGACCGACCTCATCTTCTTCACCGAGGTCCGTCCGACCGGGCTGCCCACCTGGGTGTCGCTCCCCCTCGTCTTCATCGTCATCGCCATCACGATGACCGGCTTCGGGGAGATCACCGGCCGCGCCTTCCGTGAGTTCAAGGCCCTCGATGCCTACCGCTGGGACATCATCGGCTCGATTCTCGGCACCCTGTCCTTCACGCTCATCGCATTCCTGCGGGCGCCGTCGTGGGTCTGGCCGATCGTCACCCTCATCGCACTGTGGCTCCTCTACGGCCCGGGCCTGCCGTGGGTGTCACGTATTGCCATGGTGCTCATCATCGGCACCCTCGTCGTCGAATCACTCATGGCGGGCATCTCATGGTCCCCGTACTACAAGGTCCAAACCCAGGTCCAAAATGCCGGCACCATCAACGAGTTTACGAATATTCAGGTGAATGGCATTCCCCACCAAAACGTCATGGATGTCGAGCAGCGACTCAAGGCCGAGCCCGTCTATGGCCGACCCTACGAGCGCGCGATCGACAACCCCCTGGGCAACGTCCTCGTCGTCGGCGCTGGCACCGGAACGGATGTCGCCCTCGCCCTTGCCCGCGGCGCGAAGCACGTCGATGCAGTCGAGATCGATCCGCGGATCCAGCAGATCGGCAGCCAGGTCAACCCCAACAAGCCCTACGACGATCCCCGCGTGTCAGTTCACATCAACGACGGACGCGCCTTCCTGTCGGGCAACAAGGACAAGTACGACCTCATCCTCTTCGCGCTTCCCGACTCCCTGACCCTCGTGTCCGGGGCGAGCCAGTTGCGCCTCGAGTCGTACCTGTTCACCGAGGAGTCCATCACCGCTGCGCGTGATCACCTCACCGACGACGGCGTGTTCGCGATGTACAACTACTACCGCGAGCCATGGCTTATCAATCGGCTCGCAGGCACCCTCGACGAGGTCTTCGGCCATGCACCCTGCCTCGACACCTTCACCGCCGTGCAATCACTTGCCGCGATCACCATCGGAAAGAATGCCGACAACGCAGTGTGCGCGGAAGGCGCCACGTGGGACCGAGTCGCGATAGCCGCTGCAGCGCAAGAGATACCGGGTCCCACGGTTGATGACCGGCCGTTCCTGTATCTCAAGACGCAGACGATTCCGCCGATCTATCTCATCGTCATCGCACTCATCCTCGCCGTGTCGCTCATCGGTATCCGAGTATTCGGGGGACCCTTCAAGTCGATGCGCGGCTACGGCGACCTGTTCTTCATGGGCGCGGCATTCCTCCTTCTTGAGACACGATCGATTACCACCTTCGCGCTGCTGTTCGGCACGACCTGGCTCGTCAACGCGCTGGTCTTCACCGGCGTCCTCGTGGCTGTGCTCCTCGCGATCGAGGTGACCCAGCGCGCCCGCGGCCCGATTCCTAGGCCCTTCATCATCACCGCCCTCTTCGCATCGCTGCTTGTCGCGTTCCTCATTCCGAACGAGACGCTGCTGGGCTTGGCCGTGCCGCTTCGCCTGCTCTTCGCCGTCGCGATCGCCTTCGCGCCAGTGTTCTTCGCGAACCTGCTCTTCACCTCTCGGTTCAAGAATTCGGCGAACCCAACGGCGGCCTTCGCGGCAAACCTGTTCGGCGCCATGGTGGGCGGGTGCCTCGAATACCTGTCCCTCGTGCTCGGTTACCAGTGGCTCATCGCGGTCGCTGCGGGCCTGTATCTCATCGCAGTGCTCGTGGGCCAGCGACAGGCAAGCAAGGCGCTCGTCAGCAGTTGAGCCGCTCAACCAGAGAATCCGCTCCAGCGGAAAGTCCGGCCAATGCTGTTCGGGCTGACCCGCTGGGCACTGGTCGAGCACCTCAATCACGGAGGATTACGACATGAGCCCTAGCCCAGCGACCTCCCTGCTCTCCGAGGGTGCGTTCGAGTCCTTCGCGGGCCTGCCGCTGCACCCCCTGGTCGTCCACCTCGTGGTGGTTGTCCTGCCGCTCGCCGCCCTGCTGTTCATCGTCGTTGTCGTCGTACGGAAGTGGCGTCGCCCGTTCGACCTCATCGCCCTTGCGGGCCTCGCGATCGGGGCGATCGGCTCCGTGCTCGCGAAGGAGTCCGGCGAGGCCCTGGCCGGACTCGTCGGCCAGCCCCAGCAGCATGCGGACTGGGGCTCGATCCTCGTCTACCTGTCGGCCCTCCTCCTCGTGGTGGCGGCGATCTGGGTGTTCCTCACTCGATTCCGTAATCCCGAGGGCCGATCGCTCCTCACGACACTCGCTGCCGTCGTGGGCGTGCTGCTCGCGATCTCGGCAATCGTCATGACGGTTCTCGTCGGGCACACCGGCGCTGAGGCCGTGTGGGGTCGCACCCTCGCCACCGGCGTGGTCGCCACTACTTCCGCGAGCAGCGCATCGGCAGGCCCCTCGCCGTCAAGTGGCCCCGGTGTCACGATGGCCGAGGTCGCGCAGCACAACTCTGCAGCCGACTGCTGGTCGGCGGTCAATGGCAACGCCTACGACCTCACCTCATGGATCGCCGAGCATCCGGGCGGCGAGGAGGTCATCATTGAACTGTGCGGGACTGACGGAACCTCCGCCTTCGCGGCCCAGCATGGCGGTCAGGGCGAGCCCGAGCGCGAGCTCGAGAATCTCCTCGTCGGCCCGGTCGCCGGCTAGCAGTTCCCACCCGAGACCGGAGGAGCCGAGGCCCGGGTCAGGGACCAAAGACCTGTTCATGCGGGACTTTCGGCCGCGAAGGCACCCCCTTGGACGGCGGACAATTGGGCCCACGCGCAAGCCTGTGGGAGGAAAGCCATGTCGCACTATCGGATGCCCATACTCGACGAGACCGGTTACGTCGTCCTCGACTCGTACGGCGGTGTCATGGACCCTGCCGAGTGGCTGAGTCTGGAATACGTCGATTGGAAGTCCTCAGGCGACACCCGGTTCGCACCCATCGCGAGCGCGCAGGGCCAGATCGAGTGCAATGGCTTTTGGCATGCCAACCCGCCGAAGGCCGACAAGGACGGCGTGTGGATCACGTCGCAGGTCGCGAAGGCCCCGACCCTTGCCGCACGTGCCAAGGCACCCGGGGCGAATGTCGGACGCAGTCGCGTCATCGAATTGCAGCCGAACACCTACGCCGACTGCCTCTACAACTCCCACCTCGACGACAACAACCGGTTGAACCCGGACGGCGAGGGCTGGGTCATCCGCAACTTCATGCAACTGACCGACAACCCCGACTCGATCATGGTGCTGCGCGAGGATGTTCGCGATCCGAGCACCGAGACCCGCCTTCGCCTCCCGGCCGGCGCGCAACTCGTCGTCGACTCGGAGCGCATGTGGCACTCGGTCTGGCACACCGGCTCGCAGCCTCGCTACTGCCTCATCAACTCCTTCGAGTCCGGCCCGGAGCTCGAGGCCTGGATCGAGGCCAACCACGGCATCACGCGGGTCGAGTCAGCGCCCATCGACGCCGACTACGCAGCGGCCGAGGAGCTCGTGGCCCATGAGCGCCGTGATGCTCGCACCGCCTTCTACGGCTACGACCCGTCGGCGGTCTACTCGGAGGCCTGACGCCCGCCCGGATCGCTATCGCCGCCCGTCAACGTGATCTGTCCGCCATGCGTGGTCCCGGTCGCAAGAGTCCGGGCCACGCCTGACCCCGGAGTGCCGTTCCACACCTGAACAGTGAGCTCGTGGCGATCGCGGTCGTCTGCAATCGGCTCCCACGCCACATGCCACAGGGGGCTTTCGGAAGAGGCGGCGCCGCCGAGGCGCTCGATCCCCTCATGAATGCGCGCTCGCGTCGACTCGGGTAGATAGCCCCACATCGAGCTGTGCCAGAGCACGGTGGTGCTGCCCGCGTTGAGCTCGAGTCCGCTGACGAAGCCGGCGGCGTCCTGCGTCACGACGGAAGCCGGGATCTCCGCCGCCACCCGCAATGCCCCGCGCAGCCGCTCGAATCGGTCGATGTCATCCATCCATACGTAGCTCGTGAGCCGGGCGCGACCGGGCGTCGTCGTCGGGTCAATGGGGTTGAGATCGCAGCCTCGCCGCTCGATCACCCTGGGCATGGGCCCCGACTCCAGGGTCGGCTCCCCCGGAAGGTGGTCGGCTCGTAGGTTGAGCCCGGCCGAGGCCCCGAACTCGAACAGGCGAACGTCGCCGCCGATCATGCTCAGTGCGATGCGCAGCAGGCGCGAGCGGCCCACCTCATTTGTCTGGGGAACCTCGGTGATCGCCGTCGCCACCATCTCGGCGTTGACGGTGATGGCCTCGACCACGGCCTCATGGAATTCGCTGGTTGCCCTGTCGGGGTTGGTGCCCCGTGACGGCGCAACTCCGCCGAGGGTGGGTGCGAAGATCGCGACCGAGGGGGCCAGCCGCTCGATGGCAAGCAGGTGCACAGCCGCCATGATCCGCAGGCCGATGAGGTCGCCGAACCTGGTGTGGGTCGGGAGGACGGACGCTAGGGCTCGAGGGCCGTCGAGGTCGTCGATCACCGCGCGAAGGATCTCTGCGGACGTCGGCGACCCTGCAGCTCGGCAATAGCGCTCCTGCCAATCGAGCTGCGACTCGAGCGGCACGACCTCGTCGTCACGCATCATTGCGGGCCACCCCCTGGGCGCAGTCATCATCGGCTTGAGTCTGACAGCCTCCCCAGACTATGACGGTGCCCGACGGTACGCCCCCGGCGTCAGTCCGAGCACGGACCGGAACTGCTTGGTGAAGGAGCTCTGGTCGTAGAAGCCGCACTCGGCCGAGATCGCCCCCAGGCTTTCGACGGTATCCGTGATGAGGCGCACCGCGTGCTCGAGCCGCAGCCGCTGGACGAGCCGCTGCGGGCTCAGCCCGAGGGTCCGGCTCGTCAGTCGCTCGAGCTGCTTCGGGGAGAGCCCCGCGATCGACGCGAGCTCCGGCACCCGCCACGGATGCCCGACCTGCTCGCGCACGCGGCCGATCATGCGGGCCAGCCCCGCGTGGGCGCTCTCAAGCTGCGACTGCAGGTCGATGGACAAGACGGCCAGGCCCCACACGCTCCGGTCGATGCCAATCAGCCGGGACTTCGACGTCACGTACCAGCCGATGCCCCCATCGGCCCGGACGATCAACTCGAGGTGGCTCTGCAGGGGCCGTCCCGTCGCAAGGACCTGCGCATCCTGACCGGCGTACGAGCGAGCGAACTCCACCGGGAACAGCTCGTCGACGGTGCGCCCGACCACCTCATCTGGACGAATGCCGAGGCGGTTGGCGAAGCCGGTATTCGACCAGACGTACCGGCCAGCCGGGTCCTTCATGCAGCCGAGCACCTGCGGGATGCCCTCGACGAGGTCGGCGAACACCTGCGCCGACGGCGGGAGGGATGCGGACGACCGCCGGCTGACGAGGGGCCCCTTTTGTACTAATCGGACAGGCACATGCAGATGTTGGCACAAGACGGGCGTGGTGCGATAGGAACATGACGACACTGCCGGCCGACGACGTCCTCATCCGCGAGACCGAGGAACTGGCCCTCGCCTTCCTCACCCGTGCGGAGCAGGTGACGACCCGGGCCGAGAAGGGCCGGGCGAACCGGCTCGATGCCCTCCTGTCCGACGATGCCGGACGCGACCTGCTCCTGGACCTCACCGACCAGGTCCTGCGCATCCGCGACCCGCGCCGCTCCGCCCAGCGGCTCCATGACCTCACCGGCGGGTCCGTGCCGGCATCGCTCTCGCCGACCGACCGGCTCGGGATCCGCGTCCTCGGCCGCATGGCCCCGGCAATCCCGCGCATCGCCGAGCGTGCCGTCGACTGGCGCATCGATCGAGACACCGCCGGCGTCATCCTGCCCGCCGACGACCCCGCCTTCGCCGATTACCTGCGGGCACGGCGACGCGATGGCTTCCGACTGAACGTCAACGTGCTCGGCGAGTCGATCCTCGGCGACGACGAGGCGGCGGAGCGCTGCCGCAAGGTCATCTCGCTGATCGAGCGCGCCGACGTGGACTACGTCTCGGTGAAGATCTCGGCCCTGTGCGCGAACCTCGACGTCCTCGCGGAGTCCGACTCGCTGCGCCGCATCGAGGCGCGGCTGCGGGAGATCTACAGCGCTGCGAGGGATTCATCGCCGCGCACGTTCGTCAATCTCGACATGGAGGAATACCGGGATCTCGAGCTTTCCCTCCGCTCGTTCATGACGGTGCTCGACGAACCGGAGTTCACGGACCTCGAGGCGGGCATCGTGCTGCAGGCCTATATTCCCGACTCGCACGCGGCCCTCGAGCGGCTGTGCGCGTGGGCGAATGCCAGGCGGGCTCGCGGTGGCGCCGGCATCAAGGTCCGACTCGTCAAGGGCGCGAACCTCGCAATGGAGCAGGTCGAGGCTGAATTGCACGACTGGCCGCAGGCGCCCTACCCGGCCAAGCTCGACGTCGATGCATCCTTCAAGCGCATGCTCGAGAGCGCCCTGCGGCTCGGCAACCCGGATGCCGTGCGCGTCGGCGTCGCGAGCCACAACCTGTTCGAGGTGGCCTGGGCGGTCACCGTCTGCGAGCACCTTGGCGCCCGCGACCGCCTCGACGTCGAGATGCTCGAGGGCATGGCCCCACCGCAGTCGCGTGCCGTGCGCGACATCGTCGGCGGGCTTCTCCTCTACTCTCCGGTCGTCGAGAAGCAGGACCGTGAGGCATCGATCGCCTATCTCTCGCGGCGTCTGGATGAGAACTCCTCCCCAGAGAACTTCCTCAAGTCCCTGTTCGACATCACGCCCGGCAGCCCGTCGTGGCTGCTCGAGACCGAGCGCTTTCGGGCATCGGTCTCCGCGCGGCACTCGGTGTCGGTCGAGTCGAATCGTCGGCAGGACCGAACTTGCCCGACAATTTCCGAGCCCGACGGTTTCGATGCGTCATTCGTGAACTGCGTCGACACCGACTTCACCAGACCGGCCAATCGGGCCTGGGCCGAAGGCGCCCTCGCCGCCTGCGAGCCCGTCGAGCCGCCGCTCACCGACACCGTCGAGGCGGTCGATGCGGTCGTCTCCGCCGGGTTGGCCGCCCAGGCCGCCTGGGCGCAGACGCCGTGGGGGCAGCGCCGCGCAACCCTGCTCAAGGCTGCTGATGTCATGGAGTCAGAGCGCGGGAACACGCTGGCACTCATGGCCAACACAGCTGGCAAGACCATTGCCGAGGGTGATCCCGAGATCTCGGAGGCCATCGACTTCACCCGATACGCCGCCCACCTGACCCTCGGCCATGAGCAGCAGATCGCCGATGGCCTCACCTGGACTCCGTATCGCGTGATCGTCGTCGCCGGTCCATGGAACTTTCCATACGCGATCCCCGCGAGCGGGCTCGTGCATGCGATCGCGGCGGGCTGCGCCGTGATCATGAAGCCTGCGCCCGAGACCCGAGCGGTCGCCGCCGCCCTCGTCGACCACCTCCGCACGGCGGGCGTGCCCGACGGCCTCGTGCAACTCGCCTGCACTCCCGACGACGAGGTCGGCCGGCACCTCATCACCCACGATGACGTCAACAAGGTCATGCTGACTGGCAGCTACGACACCGCGGCGATGTTCCTCGAGTGGAAGCCGGCCCTGCGCATCAATGCCGAGACGAGCGGCAAGAACGCCCTCATCATCACGGCAGCCGCTGACATCGATCAGTCGATCAAGGACCTCGTCCGCTCGGCCTTCGGCCATGCCGGGCAGAAGTGCTCCGCCGCAAGCCTGGGAATCGTCGAGGCATCTGTCTACGACGACCCTTCCTTCCACCGCAGGCTCGCAGATGCCGTGACCAGTCTCAAGGTAGGGCTCCCGCTCGACCCGGCGACGAAGGTGGGCCCGCTTATCGGGCCGCCGGGGGCGTCCCTGCGTCGGGCGCTCACGACCCTCGAGCCCGGCGAGTCGTGGCTTGTCGAGCCTGGGCCGCTCGACGACGGCGAGCGACTGTGGTCGCCGGGCGTGCGTGCCGGCGTAGCACCCGGTTCCTGGTTCCACCTGACCGAGTGCTTCGGCCCGGTGCTCGGCATCATGCGCGCGGATTCGCTCGAGCACGCCATCGAACTCCAGAACGCTCCGGAGTACGGGCTCACCGGCGGCGTCCACACCCTCGATCCCAAGGAGATCGACCTGTGGCTGCAGCGCGTTCAGGTCGGCAACGCCTACGTCAACCGTCACATCACCGGCGCCATCGTCCAACGTCAGCCATTCGGCGGCTGGAAGCGATCATCGATCGGTGCCGGGCAGAAGCCCGGCGGCCCGAGCCACCTCCATGGCTACGGCACCTGGAGCCAGGTCGATGCCGACCCGGCACGCGCAGGGGATTCATTCGCTTCCGCGTGGGCAGCGCACTTCTCGCGCGACAACGACCCGACCGCACTGGCCTGCGAGGGCAACGTCCTGCGCTACCGGCCGCTCGACGCCGTCATCGTCCTTGCCCCGGTCGACGACGTCATCACGCGGGCCCTGGCCTCGCGTGCGGCCAATACATGCGGGGTGTCGCTCATCATCGTCCCGGAGGAGACGGAGGCGCTTCGCATCGCGAGTGGGATGACGCCGCACTTCACCCGGGTGCGGACGCCCTCAGGAGCATCGGCCGACCTGCACCGCGGGCTTCAGCGCCTACGCATCGACGTGGACGACGCGCCGCTCACCGCATCGGGCACGGTGGAACTTCCGCACTGGCTGCTCGAGCAGTCCATCTCGCGAACCCGGCATCGGTACGGACGGCTCATCGACCGCCTCGATGCCCAAGCCCTCCCCGCACTTGACCCACGCGCCTGATTTTAGGCCTCGAAATGGCCGTTA
>WLOY01000036.1 GCA_009699015.1 Actinomycetota bacterium
ACGGGTTCAACGTCTTCGAACTCTTCCACTACAACGTGCCGTACGAGATCCGTCTCAACAAGGCGCTCGAGTCGCAGATGCTCTCCCCGTTCCACTACTACGGCGTTGCCGACGTCACCTACGACGGCGACGAGGGGCCGAGCGACGACTCCGAGCTGAGCGTGCTGATCACTCCCGAGCGCGTGCTGCACCTCATCAACGTGATCGAGCTCTACGGTCAGGCGGGCGTGCCGCCCCGCGGACTCATCTTCTGCAGCCGCGTAGAAGAGGCGCGGGCCCTTTCCAACGAACTGAACCGGCGGCCGCTGAACGGCCGGCAGATGCGCACGGTGGCGCTGGCCGCCGACGATGCCGTCGACGCGCGCGACGCATGTGTGGAGCAACTGGAAGCCGGAGAGCTCGACTACATCCTCACCGTTGACCTGTTCAACGAGGGCGTTGACATTCCCAGCATCAACCAGGTGATCATGCTGCGCCAGACACAGTCGGCCATCGTGTTCGTGCAGCAGCTCGGCCGCGGCCTGCGCCTGGCCGAGGGCAAGGACTACGTGGTGGTCATCGACGTGATCGGTAATTACACCAACAACTTCCTCATCCCGATCGCCTTGTTCGGCGACGAGTCGCTCAACCGCGAGTCACTTCGAGAGCGACTCAATGAGGCAGTGGAGGCCGGCGCCCTGCCCGGGCTGTCGAGCGTGAGCTTCGACGAGGTGGCGCGTGAGCGGGTGCTGAATTCGATCGCCCGAACACAGCTCGACAGTCTGGCCAACCTCAAGAATGCACTGGTTGCCATGCAGAACCGGGTGGGCAGCACTCCCGAGCTGTGGGACTTCTTCCGCTTCGAGTCGGTTGATCCGCTGCTGCTGGCCACCAAGAAGGTGCACTACCCGGCCCTCGTGAAGTCACTGCTACGCGTGGACTCGGGGCTCAACGATCAGCAGTCGCGAGCGCTGCACCTGCTGTCGCGTGAGGTGATGGCCGCCAAGCGACTGCACGAGTTTGTGCTGCTCGGGCTGCTCCTCGAGCGGAGCTCCGTCACCACGGCGGAGCTCGTGGATGCGTTCGTGGCGCAGGGAATCGCATCGGACGCGGTGAGCGTCAAGAGCGCCGTCGACACGTTCACGCTCGACGGGTATCCGCAGGCGGATGTGAAGCGCCACCAGGTGGGCATCGCCGTGCGCGAGGGCGACGTGGTTCGTCTCACGCCGGAGTTCCGCAGCGACTACGACAATTCACCGGCCTTGCGGTCGGCCGTTGCCGATCTGCTGCGCACCGGCGAGGCGCTGGTGCGCAAGCGGTACTCACTCGAGGTGCCGTTCACCCCGGGAATGCAGTATTCGCGGCGCGACTCAGCCCGCATCTTGGGCTGGACCCGCTCCACTGCCTCCACCATCTACGGGGTGAAGGTCGATGTGGGGCTGGGTGCGTGCGCGCTCTTCATCACTCTGAACAAGTCGGATGAGGTGTCGGCCAGCGTGGCGTATGAAGACCAACTGCTTGACCCTTCCACCATGACGTGGTTCAGCAAGAGCAATCGCACCTTGGCAAGCGCCGACGTGGCGCCAATCGTGAGCAATGCCGTGGCCATTCACGTGTTCGTGAAGAAGGACGACGTCGATGGCCCCGACCACTACTACTTGGGTCGAGCCACAGCCGCCGGCGCGATGGAGACCACGATGCCGGACAGTTCGGGCAAGCCACTCCCGGTGGTGACGATGCAGTTGAAGTTCGAGGAGCCGATCAAGCAGGGCCTATTCGACTACTTCGGCGTGAAGGTGTTGGTGTGAGATCACAGCTACTGAGGCACTGCCCGGAGCATCTCGTCTTCAAGTCGGAGCACGAGGAGATTTCCCTCGCGCAACCCGTGGTCGAGCGTGTGATGCACGAGTAGTGCGGACAACCCGACCAGGGCTCCGTTGGAGGGTGACACACGGCCCTTGAACTCTCGGTGGCACCAACAGGCGATGGCCGCACCGTTCGCGGGCCATTGGTCTATGAGTGCCTTGGGTGGCTGCAGAACTCCCGAGCCAAGCAGGTTGCTCCCCACAGTGACCTCGAGGTCCATCCCGTCGTGAGTGGCGCGCCAATTGACGTCGGTGGGAACACGCGTCACCTTGGCCACGGCGCTGGCATGCGCCTCCTGCTCAGGCGTGGGCGCGGCGCCGACGAGGCGGATGAGCCCGGCGTAGTGACCCGTTGACCGCACGCAAGGGTTGAACAGGTAGTACACACCCAGAGAGGACAGGTTGCGGGCGTCGGCAATGGCGGCCCGGTTGATGACCTCCTTGTGCAACACGAACCCATCCGCACCCTGCAACAGGGCAACCAACCAACTGCCGAGAGAGTCTTCCTCGTTCGGTAGCGTCGCCCCCTCGACCCACTCCCCTTGCAGGGTGATGGCGCCAGCATGTCGCAGAAGCTCGAGCGTGACGGAAACAGGAGGAAGTGGGTCTGCCTGCCGCTGCCGCCTTACCCTGTCAAGGCCCTCGTAGAGCTCAGCCGCATGTAGCGGTGAGAGTATGCCCAATTGCTTGGCCGCGGCGGTTTCCAGCTGCGACATCCTTTGTATGGTGGCGAGTGCCCATCCCTCCACGATGAAGACTCGAGTGTAGGCAGCGCTCAGCGCTGACTCCACCTGCTCGCGTGTGAGGGGGGTGCCGTCGACAAGGTGTACACCCGTGAGCTGAAGGAGCCCGCTGGCGCTTCGAGCAGTGCGCACCGCCTTGACGTGCTCGACGAGGCCTTGACGGGCGGCCTCCGATTCAAGCTCCACCAGGTCGAACCGTTGCTCCAGAGCGGCTGCGGCGGCACTGTACCCGAACCACTCCAACAAGTGCACAACCTCAGATGGAGTCCAGTCGTCGTCGGTGGCCAAACCGGCGTCCACCACGGCGGACCGCACGTCACGGAAGTCAGCGAGCTGCACCGCCTCAAGAGCGTCGGCGACCACATCAGGCAGCGGCCATTTTCGAAGACCCTTGAATTGGCCCACCCGAATCTCGATCTGTCTGATGCGCTCACGCGTTACCCCTGCCTCATCCGCAATAGCCTGCAAGGTCGCGGACGGGGCTCCCCAGCTGTGGCGGCGTTGCAGGTAGCCCACCCAAGCGTCGTCGAGGCGGTTGCCATCCGCGGCGATGTACTCACGAATGAGGGCCAGAGCGACATCCTCGAGCGTTGACTCTTCTCGGAGCGCCTGCCACAGAGGGCTGCGCTCGCGGTTCGGCCACCAAGACTCAAGTGCCATGCTGAGATCCAGTAGGGCCATTGGATGCTCGCGCAGGTCTTCGCGGGACATGGCAGCGACGAGCGCCAGATCGCTCCCAGCGCCAATGTGTCGCTTGGACAATACATCAACCGTTGTGCTCATGAGGGGTAGGTCGCCGAGTAGAGATGACCCGTCGTCGACGTACTCAGAGCACACGGCGCCAGACCAGAAACGTGGTTGGAATGCACCCACGGCGTCGCAGATGCCCTCCACCGCTCGATCGAGGCCGACCATCTTGGCGAGTTTGGCTCCGCCTCTTGGCCGGGCGAGTTCAACCGCATCAAAGCCCCAGACCTGCCATAACCCAAGCCAGGAGGGTGGGATCAGTGGCGCGTCATGATCCTGAAAGAGCCAACCCCGTACGGAGGAGTCCACGACCGTAGTCATTCCGCGGGCGCGAGAGCGCGGTGCAGGGTTGCTTGGAAGAGTGCTGCACGCTCAGCAGTTCGCAGGAGCACGCGGGTCGCGTCGCTGAGCATCTCTGGCCGCCTCTCGTACTCACGCTCGGTGCCGTAGGTGGCAAGAGCTAGCGCCACTACTTCAGCAAGCACGGCTCGCGCCTGAGGCGAGTCCTCATCGGCAAACTTGGCGTTGACGTCGGAATACTTGCCGAAGACTCCTGCGAAACTCGGGTGAAGGCCGTAGACCGTGATCTCCAGCATGCCGGCATCGCCACCCACCCGAACACGGCGGTTAGGGCTCTTATGCGCGATGAGGTCGATGGAGAAGTCCATGCCGCCTCGGCCGGCAGCTTCGTCCACAACCACCGTGGCGGTTTTATCGCCGACCCCCGGCAATTCGACGCGCACCTTCGCCTCGCCCTTCTCAGAGCCCGCCTTCAGTGACACAGTGGCTGAAGCCCAACGGCCCCCAGGTTCAGGAGCGAGTGCAACCGCACCGTTGACATCCGCCAGGGGCACACCGGAGGCGCCCACGATGAGCTCCTCGCCGACGTACTCGATGGGAGCACGCACGTTGAGTCGCTTGCCCCGCCCGGGGGCCACCGAAGCACGGAGAGGCAGGACCTCCAGGCCCTCAGGAAGACTCGGGGCATCTACTTCCTCAGGCGCCACCACCAGGATTCGCGCTCGAGCCACATGGCCTGGGATTTCAAGCTTCACATCGGCAGATCCCGTGGTGAGGCCGGCCGTCACGCCGATCTGCGTCTGGAATGCTGGGAGTCGCGTGTGGGCAACCCAATCGCTCTCGCACTCAACCGCGGCGAGTACATCGTCGCCAGACGGTGACTCGATGGTCACTGCGCCTTGCACTGACGGCTCGTCGACGGCGCGGGCAGTCAGTACCACCGACTCGCCGGGCTGCAGGATCCTCACGGGCGGGATAATCACGAGTGCTTCAGCCGCCTTGGGGCCGATGCCACCCGGCGTGTCGTCCTCGATCTCGCTCATCATCGCGGTGAGCTGGTCACGCAGCGCGTCACGCGCTACCTTGAAGGCCTTCTCAAGCGACGCGCCTTGCTTGCGACCCGCGTCCATCTGCTTCGCCAACGCGTCGAAGAGAGGCTGAACCTCCAGCATCACAGCTCGAGCCAGTTCCTTGCGATACGGATGCTCCTTGACGAGGCCGTCGCGGTCACGGCTCAGCAGGCGCACGGGTCCGCCAAGGTCCCCATCCTTGGCGTCGTAGGCGCGGATGATTGTGGAGATCTGTGGCGCGTCGATCACTCCACAGAAGAATGCGCTCTCGGGCCGCTGGTCCAGGCCGAACCAGGTGTTCTCGAAAACCGAAACATCACTCTTGATGAGTAGCCCGTGCAAGGAGTAGGGAGTCACGGTACCGTTCGCCTTGATGGGCATGCGGTACACCGTGAGGTGCACCGGGGAGTAGCCCTGTAGCTCAATGCCCTTGTCGATCACGACCTCGCCAGAGGCAACCTGCGGCTCGACACGCTTGGTGGTGAGATCGGTTCGCGCGTCCTGCACCATGATCGGGCGACGCGCTGCGAGGTCGCGCAGTTGGGCATTCGTGCCGAGCTTGGTCAGCAAAGTAGCCCTGTTGGGCACGGAGAACTTTTTGGCCACATGCACAGTGGCGGTGAGCCCGTTCTGTCCGGGCTCAATGCGCATCTCATCGCAGATGTCGTCGTCGATGGCCAAGGTGTCGGCCGTGAGCTCCCAACTGCCATCCTGAGCGAGCTCGAAGCAGGAGTAGAAGCCGTCGCGCACCGCCTCGAACATGACGGGGCCGAGGGATGCCACGTCCTTGGCGCCACGACCCAGCAATCCGCGAACGTGGGCACCAGCCTCGGACTGGTCCTTCTCGGCACCGAGCACGCCGAAGTTGGCAATAAGCCCTTGTGCATCGAGGCCTTTGGCGGAATCGTGCACACTGACTGATACGGGATAATCGGCTTTGCCCGTGGGGGCAAGTCGGATGACGATCTCTCCGGGAGAATCACCGTAGGCGTCGTCACTGTTGGTGATGAGCTCGATGAGGGCTCGGACCACGTCACCTCTGATGGCATGCCCAGCGTCTTGCTCAAAGGCGCGTGATCCGTATTCAACCCTGCCTGTGCGTGTCTCAGTCACGCGTATCCCCCTACTTGGGTGCTCAGGAACTGATGGACCTGCTCGGAGAATGTGGCGAGCTCTTCGTCCTGCAGAACATCGGCAGCTCGCCGTACCTCTGTCACACGGGCGCGCCATACAGAAGCAGGGCTGGCACCCGTGCAGTCAAGGGCGTCAGCCAAATCGAGAAGTTCGAGTCCGTCTCCGGAGACCCAAGCCTCGAACGCCCGGCTCTCCTTCAGGGAGCGACGCCGCTTCTGGTGCTCGTTTGTCGAGGCCGCTGCCACCGGCGCCTTGCCCGAATAGGCGGCCTCCAGTGCCACTCGGTACTGCTCCACCCAACGCGCACCTTCGGCGGTCAGTCGCCTGAAGTAGGCACCGGATTTTTGCACAAGGCCGACGTGAGTCTTGGCCTCCACCGATTGGAGGGCCTTAGCGGTCTTCTTGTAGTCGGGCAGATCGGGCCTGGTTCGCCAGCCCAGTCGCGCAGGAGCCAGCTCGAAGCTCTTGAGGTACACGGCCTCCACGTCGATGTCGCGGTCGGCGCCTCCGAGAAGGTAGAGAGCCCAGATGAACACATCCTGGTTGTTAGGCTCCGGGCTCGGTGGCGCCGCGCGAACTCTCACTTGTCCAGTCATCCCCGTTCCTCCCGTTATCGCCGCAGCTTACGGGAGGTCTGTGACAGAGGGAGGGAGCTTGCCGGAACCGGATGGGAAAGTTGCAGGTGACCAGCCGGGACGAGCCGTGGAGCCAACCCTGTGCTCGCCGGGTCGTTAGCACCAACCCCAATCGAACGCTACCTGGTCAAACGTCACGGTGTGTGACCTGTCGCTGGCGTGGGTCATACCCTCCACTTCGCGCACCTGAGCGACGTGCCGGACCACGATGGAGTCATCCGACCTCAGAATTGGTTTACCACCCGAATTGGACCGCCTGTTGTGGGGTGTACCTGCACGCCGATTTCAACCTGCAGTCGGAGCGTCTCCTGTTACTCGATACAGAATCGGAGTCAGATGGAATTTCCTAGCTCTTCGATGCCGCCGAGTGTCATTACTTCGGGGTGAAGGTGTTGGTGTGAGGGCTTAGGGGTTGTGGTCGGGAGTGTGGGAATGCTAGGTCTACCGGATCTTGCATCGGCTATCACCAGAGCCTAATGAAGCGGCCATTTACATCTGCTGCAACGTGTTCCGACATTCGCCGAGCATGTCACCCGATCACCCCTGCCTCTTCGTCTTGAGGCAACATCAGCGCCCGGTACCGCTAGTGCCCGCACCCTACGGCTCCCGGATTGACATGATCCCGCAGCATGCTGTAGCGTCCTTTTGTGCGGCCACTAGGGCCTCACGGCAGTCGGCAGCCCACGGGCCACCGGATCGGGCCTCCCCACAGGGGGGACGCCCTCAGAGCCCTCACCCGAGGGGATAGGAGAACGATCGTGGCAACGATCACCCACTGGCTCAGCCCCGACTCCGCGACAGGAGTCATCAACCCATCGGACATGGACAGCATTCTGTTCGTCAGCAAGTTCAGCGACGCCGACCCGGCGTCCCCCGCGCCCGGGCACCACGGCTACCAGCGTGACCCCATCAGCAAGCGCGGCGAAGAGATCGCGCGCTTCTACCTGAAGAGCGGCCCGGTCGCCCGCCCGACCCCCATCACGGTCTCGGTGCGGATCACCGACCCCGCCGAGTGCAAGGAGTTCGAGAAGCTCTTCTCGGCGGGCGAGTTCACGCAGATCAAAAAGCGGTGGAACATCGCGGTCGTCAGCGTCGTCGACGGCCAGCACCGCATGCTCGGGCACACCACGGCCAACGCCAAGGACCCCTCGTACGACCCGCAGGTCCCGCTGATCATGTACTTCGGCCTCACGATCGTCCAGGAGGCCGAACTCTTCAACGTCATCAACACCACGGCGCAGAAGCTGCCCAAGGCACTGATCGAGACCACCAAAGCCGACATCACCGAGCCCGGCACCGGATCGTACGCCCAGCAGATCCGCGCTATCGCGGTCTCGCTTTCGCGTGACCCCGACTCAGTCTGGCAGGGCGACGTCAACATGTCCGGTGCCCGCAAGTCAGACCAGCCGGTGACGTTCGAGGGACTTCGCCGGTCCACGAGCCAACTCTTCCCCACGGACACGATGGCCAGGGTCGTGAAGGCCGGAAGGAGTCCGGAGGCGGTCGCCAAGGACTATTGGCGGGCCGTGAGCATCGCCTGCGGGGTCGCGTGGAACGATACCGAGGTCGAGCTGAGCGATGAGGACGGCAACACGGTCACGGACGAGAACGGCGAGATCGTGATGGTCACGCCGGAGTACCGCCTCAAGGAGCTGGTCGGGGTCGCAGCGATCAGCCGCCTTGGGCGTGACATCGTCGTCGATGCGACCAACCGCGAGGTTCTGTACGGCGGTAACTTCGACACGACCATGAAGTCGCACGTGGACAAGCTCAAGGCCGTGAACTGGATCAAGGAGCCGGGCAACCCCTGGATGCGTTCCCAGGCCGGCTTCTCCGGGCAGGCCGACCTCCACCGCGTACTCGCGAGCTGGGTCTTCGATAACGAGGAACCCATCTAACCGAACGCCCCGCGGGGCCCCGCGAGCGCTACAGCGCCGCGGGGCCCCGCGGCTTCGGCGGGACGTCGACACGACCTGTCGACGACCAGCGCTGGCGCTTGCCCCGGCCGAGGCTAGCCGTCGCGCTCTCACGGCCGCATCCCCCAAAGGCCGGCCAACGGCATTCAACTCAGGAAGAATGCTTGCGGAAGCGACATTGGCAGGACCGGCGTCGGGTTGTCCATGCGATACCCCCCCCGGGGCGCCTCGTCACCCGAAGAGCCCAGGTAGCCCCACTTGATGAGTGTGTCTCGAGTAATCACATGCTTTGACCCGGGCTGCGTTGACCGGAGGTGCTGTGTTCCCACTTGCGGTCAGGGCCGGTAGTGCAATTCCACTGAACAATGTGCACGCCACGGTCGCAATCGCGGACTTTGCCCACCGCTACAACCATCTCCACCGACAACCAAACCTGAACTAAAGGTCTCCCGATCGAATACGCTCGCGCCTGCACCGCTGAAGATAACACCAGCGGCTTTCACCAGTGCGGACAAGGGAAAAGGGTTTAAATCACAAGATTTGACGCAGCCGAGACCTCCGGCTAACCAATATCAGGCGCTCACGGTTATCGAGCCCGCTATGAAGGCTCGTAGCGAAGACTCTTTGATGAGATCACGCGCGCCCGTATGGACCGGATTTGCTCCTCGGCGTCCACTGCAGCGACAGGTATGCCCCTGAGCCTATAGAGGTCAACTTCAGACTCCCGAGCCAACGGGGCACCTGACGGGCCGACAATGCCCGCAAGGTGTTCCAAGACCGTAAGCGCAGCGTCGTACGGCGGGGCGAGCATAGGGACCACCACGTCGTAGGTGTGATCGAGAACCTCCAAGGGAGATTCGCGGATCCGAACAACCACCCAGCCTTTGTGGCGCAGTTCGGAGGCTTTCCGCTCATCTGCCACTTCCGAGCCCTTATGCCAGTAGCTTCCGTCAAATTCCAACAGGAGACCGAGCTCTGTCGCCACCATGTCTACCCTGTGACTCCTATCGCCGCGGACACTATGGCGTGTTGGGTCGAACCCAAGCACGGCGGCGAGTTCATACGCGAGCCGAACTTCCTGGGCGCTTACACCTGGCGTCATGCAATCGGGGCAACCGGTGCCTCCCCTCACTCGGTTTAGTGGACTTGCCTCCCATCGATGGGTCCTCGGAAAAATCGGACAACGCCAGGAGACATCGCCGTTCTCCCCGCAAGAGATTTGGTCGGCGGTTCTACCAGTCCTGATCACGTCTAGTTCAAACACGAGGTGCGGCGCATTTTCAGCAAGACTGTTGGTCGCCGAGACGACATGTCCTGCACACCCTCCACAAAGCGGCTTCAGCGTTTCCTTCCACACCGCATGCTTCTCCGACTTGTGAAGTCCACGGGGGCACTTCCACCAGACCGCCTTCTTGCTTCCGACGGGGAGATCCTGGGGAAATAAGCCAACGGGCTCATTCTTGACCGTGTCCCAGAGTTCCATCAGCCGAGGAACCAGGGTCACGTTGTTGGTGCTGCTCGCGCGCTGCCCTGAAGGAGAGCAGAACGGGCAACCCGAGCCCTTGCCGTAACGGTTGTTCGGTGATGCCGGCCAAACGTGATCATCAGCCACTGGACATTTCCACGTGAAGAGGTCGTTCGATTGCGGCGCAACAGCGTTTGGGCTCTCCAGGTTTGCTGACTCGAGCCACTCCTCGGCCAACCATGGGGCGAGGGTGGCCAAGCTGGTCTCTGGGCGGACGACCTTCCCAGCGCAAATCCCACATCCGCTGCTTCCCTTGTCAAACGCCTTCATCACGTTCTGAGGCGATGCGCAGAACGTGTGTAGACCAGTGGGGCACTGCCATACCGCGATGCTCGTAGAGGATCGGCTCGTGACATCAGCAGGTCCCCAACCCGTCAAATTCGCCACCAGTCGATTTGCCACGGGAGGGCAAACCTCGGACAGGGATGTGCCCGCCGAGGGTCGCGCAGGCTCCCTGCGATCGTGCCGACTACATGATCCATCGTGATCACGACAACCTGTGGTGGTCACGTGCGTGGCCCAGTTCGTCGAGCCGATCTTGGCTGGTCGTGCCACAAATGCCCCCTGAATTGCCAATCGCGTAATGCCTACACCTGAATACAACCGCCCCAGTCCCGCGGACGCAATAGCCTCACAACTTCTATTGCCGGTATGAGGCCAACGGCTGGGGGGTCGCAGCAGTAGTCATCTTGTGGATTCGATACCGGCGCCTCTCCACGCTCGCCCCCGTGGCAACCCTCCACTCCACCTTCAACGGAGGTGCCGGGACCCCCACGCCGGGGTGCGGGAGCTCGTCGTCCGTTTGCGTGCCGGCGGCTGGGATGGAGTCGAGCCCCGATCCCGCCCTCCCCACACCAACCCCAACTCGACGCCGAGCCCATCGGCATGGCGGAGGAATCGATCCTCGCGTTCGATGACTCTGACGACTCGATTCCGAAGCAGTTCGAGCCCCCGGTCAGTCAGGAGAACCTCCTCGCCCTGGACCACGATCATCGAGCTAAGACCGGACACTTCCATTCTTTCGAACAGTGCAAGGTGGGACGCCTAAGGCTGTAACCCCGGCGTCCCGAGCCGAACAGTCTCAGTCAGACCTGAACCCTGAGGAGTTGAGAGAGCGAGAGTTCATTGAGGATGAATCACCTCCTCTGACGCAAAGAGGAAGCTGCCCGTGACCAGAACCACCTCGACGGCCGAGATTTCGGCCAAGCTAGCGGCAATCGCCAATTCCATTGCAGCACTCTTATCCAGCACTTTGTCGACTGCGTCGTGAGCCATCGAACAGCTCCGAAACCAAATCGCACTGGGCCACCGACGTCGCAGCACAGGCATCGCCACCCCGCCGTCGGCCCAACCCGAGAACGCTGCCCAATTGAGTGCTCACTATTCGAGCGACGAAATTGCTCAGAACTCGAGCGCCAGCGACGAAAAGCCACTGCCTCCGGGCAGGCCACCGAGGAGGCAAGCCCAGGGCAGCGGCCGCACGGCTCCTGCAGACACCGGGCCCCATAAATGGCTGAGATGGCCGCTGGCCCGCGATCGGTTCGCAACGGCCCACAACGTCAGCAGATGTGGATAGAGTCCAGACGCTAAGCAACCAAGGCGGGGGGCCACGTGGAGCAGCTCGAAGGCGAAAGGCAATCTCCGCTCGAGGCACGTCTGGAGGCGCTCCTCCCAGGAACCGAAGTCCTCGGCATCGCCGGCTCAGGCCCGGTCACCGTTGTCCACACCCAGTGGATCGGCACCCAGGCCATCACCCTGACATATCTCGACGTTCACGGCCGTACCAACCAGGTAGTCCTAGGCCGCGACCGGGAGCCGTCTCTCACGATCGTCTCTCCCGGCTCGGGTCCTCGGTTCGATGCCGATCCTGAGGCGTGGCGGCTGGCTGCCGAGGCGCTGCGCATCCACAACGCCGCGTTCTTCGACCCGATGCTGGCGATCTCCTCAAGCGACCTTCAGGCCCTGCCCCATCAAATCCACGCCGTGTACGGGGAGCTACTGCCCCGCACCCCGCTGCGGTTCCTCCTCGCCGACGACCCCGGTGCCGGCAAGACGATCATGGCCGGGCTCTACATCAAGGAGCTCATGCTGCGCGGCGACCTCGCCCGCTGTCTCATCGTCGCCCCCGGAAGCCTCGTCGAGCAGTGGCAGGACGAACTACGAGACAAGTTCGGTGTGAAGTTCGAGCTTCTCACTCGGTCGATGAACGACGCCGAGCCCGACGGCAACGTCTTCGCCGAGCACCCGCTGCTGATCGCCCGCATGGACATGCTGTCCCGCAACGAGGACCTGCAAGCAGCCCTCGAACGCAGCGACTGGGACCTGATCGTCGTCGACGAGGCCCACCGCATGTCCGCCCACTACTTCGGCGCCGAGCTCAAGCAGACCAAGCGCTACCTCCTCGGCCAACTGCTCGGACGCGTGTGCCGCCACCTGCTGCTCATGACCGCGACCCCGCATGCGGGCAAGCAGGAGGATTTCCAGCTCTTCCTCGCCCTGCTCGACGGCGACCGCTTCGAGGGCCGCTACCGCGACGGCGTCCACTCGATGGATGTCGACGACCTGATGCGACGCATGATCAAGGAAGAGCTCCTCACCATGGAGGGCACGCCCCTGTTCCCGGAGCGCCGTGCCTACACCGTTCCCTATGAGCTGTCCGACGACGAGAAGACCCTCTACGACGCAGTCTCGGACTACGTGCGCGAGGAGATGAACCGCGCCGACCGGCTGCGCGCCGAAGGCGACGGCCGCCGCGGCAACACCGTCGGCTTCGCCCTCACCGTCCTGCAACGCCGCCTCGCGTCGAGCCCCGAAGCCATCTGGCAGTCCCTCATGCGCCGGCGTGACCGCCTCGACAAGCGACGCCGAGAGATGGCCAACATCGCCGCCGGCCTCGACGAGGACAAGCCCCTGCGCGCCCGCCTGGACGAGCTTCTCGGTCGACGAGACATCGACGACGACGCAATCGACGACATCGAGGACCTCGCTGGGGAGGAGATGGAGGAACTCGAGGAAGACGTCGTTGACGCCGCGACCGCAGCTCGCACCGTCGCCGAACTGGAAACCGAAATCGCGATCCTCGCGGACCTCGCCGAGCTGGCGCGGCAGGTGCGCTTCTCCGGCCACGACCGCAAGTGGACCGAACTGCGCACGATCCTCACCGACAAGGCGCTCACCCTCGATGACGCCGGCAACCCACGCAAGATCATCATCTTCACCGAGCACCGCGACACCCTGACCTACCTCGTCGATCAGACCCGCACCCTCATCGGGCGAGACGAAGCCGTCGTAGCCATCCACGGAGGCGTCAAGCGCGAGGACCGCCGCAAGGTGCAGCAGGCGTTCACCCAGGACAAGAACGTCCGAGTCCTCATCGCCACCGACGCCGCGGGTGAGGGCCTGAACCTGCAGCGCGCCCACCTGATGGTCAACTACGACCTGCCCTGGAACCCGAACCGCATCGAGCAGCGCTTCGGCCGCATCCACCGCATCGGCCAGCGCGAGGTCTGCCACCTGTGGAACCTCGTCGCCGCCAACACCCGCGAAGGCGAAGTCTTCGTCAAGCTGCTGGAGAAGATCGAAGCCCAACGCATCGCCTACCACGGCAAGGTGTTCGACGTCCTAGGTGACGCCTTCAGCGAGCAGCCGCTGCGCAAGCTCCTCATGGAGGCAATTCGATACGGCGATCAGCCCGACGTCCGCGCACGTCTCGATGAGGTCATCGACGCCACCGTCGGCGACGGCCTCGACCGGCTCATCGCCGAACGAGCCCTGCACGCCGAAGTCCTCGCCGAAGCCGACGTCGAGCAGATTCGCCGACGCATGGAAGACGCCCAAGCCCGGCGGCTGCAGCCCCACTACATCGAGGCCTTCTTCCTGAAGGCCTTCGAGCGCCTCGGCGGCCGCATCACGACCAGGGGCGCTGGACGCTACGAGGTCACCCATGTCCCGCAAGCCATCCGCGACCGAGACCGACAGGGCGGCTTCGGCGCCCCGCTGCTCCGCAGCTACGAACGCGTGACCTTCCTGCGCGACCTCGTCAACGTCACCGGTGAGCCCCGGGCCGACCTTGTCGCGCCGGGGCATCCACTCCTGGACGCGGTCGTGGCCCTGACCATCGATCACAACCGTGAAGCCCTCAAGCACGGCGCCGTCCTCATCGACGCCGACGATGTCACCGAAGTACCGCGACTCCTGATCGCCATGAGCCAGCAAGTCATCGACGGACACGACCCTGTGCGCGTCGTCTCGCGGCGCTTCGACTTCGCCGAGATAACGCCAGATGGCGTCGCGGTGGGCGCCGGACCCGCGCCCTACCTTGACTACCTGCCCTCCACGCCCGAACAACGCGACCGCCTGGCCACCGCACCCACCGTCCCCTGGCACACCACCAACCCCGAGGACACTGCTCTAACGTGGGCGATCAGCAACACCGTCCCCGAGCACCTCGCCGAAGTCGAGCGACAGATCGTCCCAGCCACCGAACGAGCGCGTCAGCAGGTGCGCCAGCGTCTCCTCGCGGAGATCAATTTCTGGGATGCGCGCAACATCGAGCTCCTCGACCTCCAAGCGGCCGGCAAAACCCCCAAGATCAAGCCTGAGACCGCAGAGCGACGCGCACGCGACCTAGAACGCCGCCTCGACCTCCGGATGCAGGACCTCGACCTCGACGTGCTTCTCAACATTCAGCCGCCCACCGTCGTAGGCATGGCCCTAGTCATCCCGCAGGGTCTGATCGACCGCATCACCGGTACGCGAAATGAACCCGTCGCCACCTACGCCAAGAACACAGCCGAGGTCGACCAGCGCGCCATCGCGGCCGTCATGGCCGCGGAACGCGCCCTCGGACGCATCCCGGAGAACATGCCGCACAACAACCCTGGCTTCGACATCCGTTCGGTCACGCCCAATGGGCCGACCATCCGGATCGAGGTCAAGGGCCGCATCATTGGAGCGGACGACTTCACCATCACCAAGAATGAAGTCATGACCGGTAAGAACCTCGGCGATGACTACCGGCTAGCCCTGGTCCAAGTCAGCGACATCGGCTCCGAGCACGACAAGGTCCGCTACCTGACCCGGCCGTTCGAGAACACCGATACGGCAGACTTCACCATCACGAGGTTCACCATGAGCTGGCGTGAACGCTGGAACCAAGGAGGCCCCCCGCTGTGACCCCGATCAAGCGCAAGCTCATCGAGGTCTCACTGCCGCTGGAGGCGATTAACCGCGAATCCGCACGCGAGAAGTCCATCCGCCACGGACATCCATCGACCCTCCACCTGTGGTGGGCCAGGCGGCCTCTCGCGGCGTGCCGGGCTGTGCTCTTCTCACAACTTGTGGATGACCCCAGTGCCCACCCGGAGCAGTTCCCAACGGATGCCGATCAGGCCCTTGAACGTCAAAGGCTTTTCGACATCATCGAACGATTGGTCGTCTGGGAGAACATCAACGACGAGGCTCTGCTAAGGGAGGCTCACAAGGAGATCCTCAAGTCCACTGGTGGAACGCCGCCCGCGATTCTCGACCCATTCGCTGGCGGAGGGTCTATCCCGCTTGAAGCCCAACGCCTCGGCCTTGAGGCGCACGCGTCCGACTTAAACCCCGTCGCTGTGCTTATCAACAAGGCCCTCATCGAGATCCCTCCCAAGTGGGCGGGCCAGCCGCCCGTGTTTCCAGGGGCAGCCGAACAGAGAATGACGTGGCCTGGCTCTACCGGCCTGGCTGAAGACGTCCGTCGGTACGGCGGGTGGATGCGCGACGAGGCTGAGAAACGCATCGGTGACCTCTACCCCAAGGCGAAGCTACCTGACGGTAGTGAAGCCAATGTCATCGCTTGGCTTTGGGCCCGAACCGTGGCTTGCCCCAACCCCGCCTGCGGGATACAGATGCCGCTCGTGAAGTCCTGGTGGATTGGCAAGAGGAAGGGCAAGGAGACGTATCTGATACCAACCGTCGCGCGAACTGATGATGGCCAGGCAGTGGTCGACTACTCCATTGGACACGGCCTCGATGGAACGCGGACCGGGAGTTTCGACGGCACGATGAGTCGAACAGGTGCGACATGCGTCTCCTGTGGCACGTTTGCGCCGCTTGCATACGTGAGGGCCGAAGGGAAGAGTCAACGGATCGGTACCACGCTCCTGGCGATCGCTGCTGAAGGCGGTCGAGGGCGCGTGTACCTCAAGGCGACCGACGCTCACCGCGCGGCTTCTGCGGTTCCAAGACCAGCGTCTGTCCCTGATCTAGAGCTTGGGTATGACCCACGACGGATCTCCACCCCCCTCTACGGAGGGAACTTTCTGGGTGACCTCTTCACGATGCGGCAGTTGACCGCGTTGACCACATTCAGTGACCTAGTCAGTGAGGCGCGCGAGCGTGTCGTCCTGGAAGCGGCCAACGTGGGGTCGCCCAACGATTTGCTGGGGCTCGAGGCTGGTGGCGGAGGAGCCCTGGCGTACGCCGATTCAGTGGCCGTCTACCTGGCCATGGCGCAAAGCCGTATGGCGGACATGTGCAATTCGCTCGTTACATGGTCTCCCATGGCCGATCAGGCTCGCTCGCTCTTTGGCCGTCAGGCGATTCCGATGGTCTGGGATTTTGCAGAGACTCACCCACTATCGACCAGAAACGGCGGCGGATTCACTGTGTCGCTCGGCAATCTGACAAAGGCGATTCCGCACACTCTTGGGAATGCAGTCGTCGAACAAGCCGACGCCTCGTCACGTGACTACTCAGGCCTGCTTGTCGCGACCGATCCTCCGTACTACGACAACATCGGATACGCCAACTTGGCCGACTTCTTCTACGGCTGGTTACGACGTTCGCTGGGCGATGTCCTACCGCGGCTCTTCAGTACCGTCCAAACGCCCAAGGCGGATGAGCTGGTGGCCGATCCATACCGGCAGGGTGGGAAGCAGCAGGCATCAGACTTCTTCGAACACGGGTTCAACGAAGTCTTCGCGCGGATCCGCCTCACCACGCCGCAAGACTTTCCCATTGCCGTGTTCTACGCGTTCAAGCAGACCGAGACTGACGACGCTGGAACTGCCAGTACCGGCTGGCAAACTCTGCTAGAGGGCATGCTGAACAACGGTTGGGAGGTGACGGCCACCTGGCCGATCCGCACCGAGCGACAGGGCAAAATATCTGGGAACAGCGCAAACATGCTGGCGTCCTCCATTGTCCTTGCTTTGCGCCCTCGGCCCGAGTCGGCGGAGTCCATCAGTCGCCGCGGGTTCGTGCAGGCGTTGAAGGGCGAGTTGCCATCTCGACTGCGCGAACTACAGCAAGGATCTATTGCTCCAGTGGACCTGGCTCAGGCTGCTATTGGCCCGGGAATGGCAGTGTTCTCCCGCCATTCGAAGGTCCTTGAGGCGGATGGATCGGACATGACTGTACGCACCGCCCTGGCCATCATCAATCAAGCTTTGGATGAGGTACTGAGCGAGCAAGAGGGCGACTTCGACCCTGAGACGCGGTTTGCTGTGAAGTGGTTCTCGCAGTACGGATGGAATGAAGCTCCTTCTGGGGAGGCGGACGTCCTGACTCGCGCGGTCGACACCACTGTGGCGATGCTTGAGCGGGGCGGGATATTCCGAGCCGCTGCCGGGAAGGCGAGACTCCTCGAGCCCTCGGACATGTCCGCCGGCTGGAACCCGGCAGAAGACAAGGCCATCAGTGTCTGGGAGGTGGCAGTTCGCTTGGGTCACGCCCTCCAGACTGAGGGTCTGGATCACGCGGCTGGTTGGATGCGCGCTGCAGCCCCGCGGGTGGACTTGGACGACGTGAAGGAGCTTTCGTACTTGATGTACTCCGTCTGTGAGCGAAAGGGATGGGCGGAGTCAGCGATGTTGTTCAACGCGCTCGGTACATCGTGGGGAGACGTCGCTGGAGCGGCGCGGGCTTCCTCTCCAGCGGTCACACTGCAGGGCGCACTTGATTTCGGAGATGACGTTGTCTGATCGGGTGGAGGAGTAGACATGGCGATCAGCAACCGCGACCGCATCCAGAAGGGCTTTGAGCTCCTTGCCGAGGGTCTGGAGCCGTTTGTCGACGAGAAGATGGCCGCCGCCGCCCCAGATGGCGACTGGATCGGTCTTCTAGAAGCGCGGGATGAACAGAAGAATGGCGTGAACAAGACCTACGAAAGGCATGACCCGGCGGTTCTACTGCGCTGCATCACGGACGATTGGCGCGTCTTCTCGCGCGCGCTGTCACGGGCGCAACAGTCCTTCGCCACGGAACTCCGTGACACGCGGAATCGTTGGGCGCACAACGACAAATTCACGGCTGACGACACCTACCGGGCCCTTGACACTATGGAGCGTCTGCTTCAAGCGGTTGGTGGAACGACTCAAGCGGACTCCGTTCGTCAGATCCGGCTGGACTTCAGCCGCACAAGTGTCGAGGCAGAGACCCGGAAGGCGGTCGCTCAGGCGGACGTTGGCCTCGGGATTGCTGGAGCAGGGGTCAAGGGCTGGCGCGAGGTCCTCCGTCCACACGATGACGTCGCGACTGGCAACTTCTCCGCATCGGAGTTCGCAGCTGACTTGGCTCGAGTCTCGAAGGGCGAGGGCACTGCCGAGTACGTGGAACCGGTGGAGTTCTTCCGACGGACATTCCTCACCGAAGGTCTTCATGACCTCTTGGAGAGAGGAATTCGCCGCGTCAGCGGCGACATGAACGCCTCGCCAGTCATCAACCTGCAGACCAACTTCGGTGGTGGCAAGACTCACTCGATGCTTGCGCTGTGGCACCTGTTCAGCGGCACGCCGATCGCGTCGATGCCACAGGAGATTCAGGAACTCGTCGCCGGTCGTAGCCTTCCTGCCGTGCAACGTGTTGCGCTGGTGGGAACGCAACTCCAGCCAGGGCAGCCGCTAGTGAAGCCTGACGGCACCTCGGTCAACACGATGTGGGGCGAACTGGCTTGGCAACTTGGTGGTCGCAAAGCCTTTGACATCGTGGCGGACTCCGATGCCCTTCGCACGAGTCCGGGGGAGTCACTTGGTGTCCTGCTTGAGGCGTACTCACCCTGCTTGATCCTCGTGGATGAATGGGTGGCCTACGCCCGGCAGTTGTGGGACCGCGATGACCTTCCGGGTGGGTCGTTCGACACGCAGTTCACTTTCGCTCAGACGCTGACGGAGACGGTCAAGACCGTGCCAGGAACGATGCTTGTGATCTCCATCCCGGCATCGCATGATCCAGACCGTGACGGCGATTCGGGAGGCAGTGCACTCGAAGTCGGTGGCCCTAACGGGCAGGAGGCGCTGCAGCGCCTGCAGAACGTGGTGCGTCGTGTGGCGGACCAGTGGCGACCCGCATCGAGTCAGGAGTCCTTCGAGATTGTTCGACGCAGACTGTTCGTTGAACCCGATGCAGCGGCGTTGGCGGACATCGCCGCCGTGGCCCGACAGTTCGTCCAGTTCTATGCCAAGCACGCGGGTGAGTTCCCTCGCGACTGCTCGCAGGTCGCATACGAGGACCGGATCCGCGCTGCCTACCCGATTCACCCGGAGCTCTTCGACAGGCTGTATGAAGACTGGTCCACGCTGGACCGCTTCCAGCGCACGCGTGGCGTTCTGCAGTTGATGAGCGCCGTGATCCATTACCTATGGACGGCCCAGGATGCGGGTCCGCTGATCATGCCCGGCTCGGTACCGCTGGACACACCAAGCGTCCTGAGCCAGATCTCGCAGTACTTGCCGGATTCGTGGAAGGCGATCATCGATGTCGATATCGACGGGCCGGGCTCGACTTCAGTTGCGGTCGATGCGAGCCGCCCGCTATTCCAGCAGCGCGCACTGACCCGAAGGATTGCGCGCACGATCTTCGTTGCGGGCGCACCGAGCCTCCGAAGCGCCCACAAGGGTGTCGAACGGCCGCATATCTGGCTCGGTGTTGCGATTCCCGGTGATGTTGTGGGGAACTTCGGATCATCGCTTGAGGTTCTCGGCCAGCGCGCCACGTACTTGTACAACGACGGTCAGCGCTACTGGTTCGACACGCAACCGTCCGTGGGTCGCCTAGCCGGTGATATGGCAGATCGGCTGCGCGAGCGTCCTGATGAAGTCTGGGCAGAGATCGTCCGTCGGCTCCGCCAGGCCGATCCGCGCAGCCGTGGGGCATTCGCTGGGGTGCATGTGGCGCCCGAATCAGGTGCTGACATCCCAGATGAGGACGCGGCTCGGCTCGTGATCGTTCATCCCGCACACCCGCACCGCAAGGACGACGACAACTCCGCGGCAATGCAGTTCGCCCGAGAGACGTTGGACAAGCGTGGTGGCGCCCAGCGGATCAACCGCAACATGCTGGTCTTCTTGGCCGCGGACTCCAAGCGCCTCGAAGAGCTCATGGACAGCGCCCGTAGCTATTTGGCATGGCAGGACATTGCGAGTCGCATAGAGGATTTGAATCTGTCGCCGCAGCAGGCCAAGCAGACTCAAGACCGCAAGGCGGACGCCAGCCAGGCAACGGAACTGCGCATAGGGCAGACCTACTTCCACGCTCTTGTTCCGGAGCAGCCTGACCCGGGCCAGCCCATCATCTGGACGGTCGAGAGGGCCGACGGGCAGGAGGTCAGCCTTCCGGTGCGTACGAGTGCCCGGTTGTCGCGTGCAGGACTACTGACGGACGTGTCTGCTCCACGTACTGTCCGCCTGGATCTCGACACCAAGCTCGCTCGGTCTTGGGAGTCCGGACACATCACCGTCGGCACACTGTGGAGTTACTACGCCCAGTACCCCTACCTGGCCCGCATGAAGAACCGAGACGTCTTAATCACGGCGATCCGAGACACAGTCAGCCAGTTCACTTGGGAGGCTGAGGGGTTCGCTCTAGCAGACGGTTTCGATGCCACAAGCGGTCGTTACACAGGGCTGGTTGTCCCGGGTGCCGGAGCCATCGCGGGTGCGATCACGGACGCCACTCTCATCGTGCAACCTGCCGTCGCCCTGGCCCAGTCGCCCGACGTTCCGGGCGGCGGCGACCCGGTGCCGACGCCCAAACCCGGGCCGAAAGCCGATCCTGCGCCTACTCCTCAGCCCGAACTGCCGGCTCACACGAGCTACCACGGAGTGGCCCACGTCGCCTCCGAGCGCTACGGCCGTGACTTCACGCGGATCAGTCAGGAGGTGCTTCAGCACCTTGCGGCCCTTGATGGTGTCGACCTCGACATCACCGTCGAAATCAAGGCGCGTCGGACTGAGGGATTCCCCGAGGACAAGATCCGCGTGATCCTCGAGAATGCTCAGGCGCTGAAGTTCGACCAGTCAGCCTTTGAGGCCGACTGAGTGATTGCGACTTCGATCGAGGGGTCTGCCAAGCCATCTGCCGAGGACTATCTCGCGGCAATACGCGGGCTTCTGGGTCTCCACCGCGCTAGCCAGTCGATCACCGTCGGACGAGCAAAAGTCGCACGCCTCTCGCTGATGCGCGGACTTATCGAAGTCTCTCAGAACACTGTGAAGTGACCCCCATTCTTGTGAACTCGGGTCACGGATCTGGGAATCCCGATATTGGCCCGCGTGGCCCTTGAACATGCCCTCATCGCATCGGATCCCGCCACACCTGTCTAATCTCCGTGTTAGTCCGATTACCTGGCGTCTCTCACCAAGTTGTGTCATGGTAAGACGTGTGTGCCGAAAGTCTGCGGGAACACTTTCAAGACTCTTGGGGTCGAGCCCACGATTATCACGTCTTTGAATGAAACGGGGGAAATGTGTCGCGCATTGAGCCGGATCGACTTGAGAACGATGAGCAATTGTGGGGCGATTGGCAGGCTGTCTGCATCAAGAAACTTCTGGAGTTGGATCCAGGGGAGTTTCTGATCCTGCAACTTGATGATGGCCAAGGCGTCTTCATTCAGTTTGCTCGCCTTCCTGAGGCTCCTCATGACGTGCTTCTCGCCGAGCTGTCCACCGGAGACTCGGCTGACCGCTCGACAACCGAGTCGCTACTGGAACTCGGGTGGCATCCCCCCGGTTCGTACGCCGTCAACCCTGGACCGAACCTGCAATCCATGTGGCAATCCAAGGATTCGCGAAGCTGGCTCTCGCATGACGATGCTGCAGATGCTGCATCGATAACTGCTAGCGCCATGAGATTCGTGCTGGGCGTCTTCGACCCATTCCGTGTTCGAGTTGAACGTGATTCATTTTGAGCATGCATAGCCAAGCCACGAACTTCTCCGGGGACGATGCCCAGACTCTCGACGTCATCCAGGCAGACTCAGACTCGAGGGACTTGAACAGCTACGACGTGGTCCTTGATTTCATGTACTCCGAACCCAACACACGCGCGGTGATCAGCAGCCTCAAGTCATGGCTTGCCGAAGCAGGCCGTGGGTTTGACGTGGACCTGAGCGAGACGCGATTCATGGCAAGCGAGAGCGGTGAACTCGCGGTCATCCGAAAGCGTGCCACACACGGATTCGAATTGCTGGCCCGAATGGTCGAACGCAAGCCCACAGGAGACTGGACCAGCGAGGTCTCCATGCACGCAAACTACACAGGAACTTCATGGGTCCGTGTCAAGGTTGTGGGCTCCAGCGGACGCCCAGCAAAGATTCCCCGGTTGGCCGCGTCAATTATGAACGCGGTCCCCGTGTTTTCCGGGCCAGTTCTCCTGACGGCCGCGCCCGAAAGAGTTGGTGTCTCCGGAGTTGACGATCTCATTGACCTCCTGTGCGAACCAGACCGTGATATTCCACTATTCATCACAGGAACGGCATCTTTCGGCATCCCCTTCGATCCCTACGCCGAGAGATTCGCGAAGTGGACACGGCAGGTACGCGGACTCAGCAACGCCTACATTCTTGACCCCATTGCGACGGAGGAGTTCAGAGCGCAAATTGGTGATGAGCACTCGGTAGCACCGTGGACGGTCCGCACCTTTCTACCGGGTGTTGACCCGGCCACGGCTGCAGATGCAATTCGTCACCGGGTCCTCGGCTCCTCCAAACTTGGACAACTTCCCGATGGTGCGATTGAGACCTTGTTTGGGCGAATCGCCCGAGGGCTCGCGGCGAATCGGCCAATCCCCGGTGATGTTCGCCGAACCGAGCGCGCATTACGACGTGTCGAGGACGCACTGTTTGTGGATCGGCTGCGCGAAAGTGTCCACCTGGAGGAGGAAACTCACATCCAGCTACCGGTTGCTGAATCAAGTGCCAGCGTGGTGCCGACTGGTAGCGCTAGTGCCGAAGCTGAGAGCTACCTCATTCAGGTGGAGTGGATCCGCGAAGCACTCGGGCTCGAGGAACTCTCGGAAGAGGCTCTCCGTGACGTGGCGCTTCGTGCCTCTCAGGGCCGGGTGCATGCGAGTGCACTCGAGGGTGTCACCCGCCGCCTCCAGGATGGAGAGAGAGCGCGGCAGGGACTCGAGGACGAGCTTGAGTTGCTCAAGACATTGGCGGAGGACGACGAGACCGATCTCGCCCTCCTGTCCAGGACGCTGAGCGAGAGAGAGGCGGAAGTTCGCTGGCTGCGGTCAAAGCTCCGCGAAGAGGGAGACTTTGAGGCCGCCACCAACCCTATTCCTCCTTCAGCACTCACGCAGTACCCAACCGACTTCACCGATTTTCTCGTCAAGGTGGAGGAGTTGCGCCCGAGCGGAGTGATCTTCTGCGGGAACCCCAAGTCAGCGCTAGATCTGGACGACCTCGACACATTGTCGCAAGCTGTCAGGACCGCGTGGGACGCATGTCTTGTGCTAAGCGACTACATCCGAGTCCGGCGGGAGCTCGGTCTCGATATGGGCATTCAGGAATACATCAAGAATCCACGAGGCGGACGAACGGTCGGACCCAAGAAGTTTGTTAAGGGGGAGACGGGTCGAACCATGCGAGACCATGGCGAGGAACGTGTTCTTCCAGTTCCCATCAGCGTCGATGCCACCGGATTCACCACCATGAAGGCTCACTTTCGACTTGCCAAGATTGGTATGAAGAGTCCGCGGATGTATGTTCTTGATCGCTTCAGTCTCGACGGCTGCTTATACATCGGGTTCATTGGTGTGCACATGACCAACACGAAGACCTCTTGATCATTTGGGGTCGCACTCGGTCTGCCCATCGAAGGCTGGAATCTGGGGGCTTGCCTTCAAACCTAAGGTGGAACCCAACACCGATCGAGAGGAACCGATTGAGCACACAGCCATCGGAAAGCGGCGCCAGACTGGCGAAGATCGCAGTAGTGATAGCACTCCTAGCTCTCGTTGCCGGGCCAGCTCTGGGTTTCGTAGCCGGCAGGGCATTCTCTTCTCAAGGAGCAGCAGGACCCACCGGCCCTGTCGGGCCAGCCGGCCCTGCGGGGGTTGAAGGACCTGTAGGCAATGTTGCACCAGAGATTTCTGATCTAGAAGTGAAAGTCGAAGATCTGTCGAACGCTGCAGAAGAGCTGCAAAGCGCACTAGATGACCAGCAGGCCACGATCGACGACCTCACGTCGTGTGTCAACGACTACACGGACGTAGTTGCCCGGAGTGGCGGAGGTCAGTACTCATACGACTACTGCTAATCGCACAAACCCTCGTTTCTGAGACCCCGTCCACCAACCCGGTGGGCGGGGTCTTTCGCTTGTCCAGAACCCGTGTCCGAAATCAATGTCTCAGAACAGGAGTCGCCGACGAGAACTGCAACACCGGCCCCTGCTCCGCCGCTCCCAACTCGAGCACGGCTAGTCGCTCTGTAGACGCGTCTATGACAACGGTCCCCATGCGCGCCCCGCCACCCACCCCCCCACCCCCACTAGCATCGCCACGTGACCGACACCCTCGAGCATGACGACCTCGCCAACGAGTCGGTCCGACTCTCCGAATCCGAGCGCAGCGGAAACCCCCGCAGCCTCGGAGCCGCGTGGGCGGGCGTTCTGCTCGCGCCCGGTACGATCATCACCGGCATGGTCGCAGCCGGTGGCTCCGTCGGCCCCGGCTTCGCCGTCGGCTTCGGCGGCCTCGCCACCGGCATCATCATCGGCACCATCTGCGTCGCGCTCATCTCGGTGCGGGGCCCTCGCACCGGCTTGGCCGCCATGCCCATTGGCCGGCTCGCCTTTGGCGCGGCCAACTTTCTGCCGCAGATCTTCCTGCTCTTCTCGATGATCGCCTACGACAGCCTCAACGACCTCTTCGGAGTCAACGCCCTCGCCGACGCCCTGAAAATCCCCTTCGGCGTCGCCCTCGCCTGCATCGTTGCGGTCGAGGTCGTGGTGGTCGTCTTCGGCGTGCGCCTCATGCGCGTGCTGGGCCTGGTGCTCAGCAGCATCATGCTGGTGGTAAGCATCTGGCTGATCATCGGCGCGCGCGACGTGACACCCGACCCCATGCCCGTCGGCACCAACGTGATGCCGGCCGTGCTGCTAGCGGTCGCGCTGGGTCTGAGCATGTCGGCGTCGTGGACCGTGCAGGCCTGCGACCTCTCGCGCACCCTGCCCGCGCGCACGTCACCGCGCGGGGTGGTGGTGTGGGTATTCATCGGAATGACGGTGCCGCTGCTGGTGCTCACCGGCATCGGTGCGTG
>WLOY01000037.1 GCA_009699015.1 Actinomycetota bacterium
CCGACACGTGTGTCGTCCTTTCGAGTGAGTCTGCGCCCCCTGCGATCGCACAGCCGAGGGCTTCGTCAGTTAGCAGTCCCCGGTGGGGAGTGCCAGAACAAAATGTACGCAGCGGTTAGCACTCCGTCAAGTTGAGTGCCAGCAGGACGTCACTCGAGGCGGGGCACCGGCCCCGCGCGAGACAATATGGCGGTGACTCCACTCGGCCTCGCCCAATGGCTCACCGGGCCCTCGGCGGAGCCGGTAATCGAACAGGCGCTGGCCCTCGGCTCACTCGCATCAGGAGCATCCGCCACCCTCGCCGCCTCTGCCGCCCTCCGCCGCGCGCACCCCGATCTCGCCCCCGAGCAGTGCGCCGCAGCACTGACCCAGGCAAGCCTGCGGGGCCTCGCATCCGAGCGATACGGCATTGAAGGCACGCCATTCCTCACCCGCGACGGCCTCGAGCAGGCAACCCGCCCGGTCATCGCGCGCCGCCGCGCCGCCATCCTGGCCGCCGGTGGCTGTGCCCGGGTGGTCGATCTCACCGCCGGATTGGGCTTTGACGCGAGCGCCTTCGTATCAGCCGGACTCGACGTCACCGTCGTCGAGCGGTCCCCCGAAACCGCTGCCCTGCTCGCCGCCAACGTCCCGGCCGCCCGGCTCATCCTCGGCGACGCGACCGACGCCGGCATCCTCGCCGATGCGACCGAAAGCCTCGGCCCGGCCGACGTCGTCTTCATCGACCCGGCAAGGCGCGATCCCTCCGGGCGCCGGACATCCGATGGCTCGCGCGCCCAGTCGGAGCGCGATCCGCAGCGATGGTCGCCCCCGTGGTCGTTTGTCGCCTCCCTCGCCCGCCTCCACCGGGTCTGCGTCAAGACCACCCCCGGCTTCCCCCCAGAACGCCTGCCGGCCGGATGGCAGGGTGAGTGGACGAGCGTCGCAGGCACTGCGACCGAGGCGTGCCTGTGGTCGTGGCCGGTGTTCGATGCTCCGAGGCGCGCCGTGCGGTTCGGGAAGCCTTTGCAATCCCAGGAAACGGAGTTCGCAGAATTCGAGGGCACCGCCACGGTGGGAGCCGCCCACGTCGCAGGGGTGAGCGCCTGGCTCCATGAGCCCGATCCCTCGATCGTCAAGGCTGGGCTCCTCGATGATCTCGCCGCGGCATTGCGCGTCGGGCGCCTTGACCCGGGATCCACATGGCTCAGCGGCGACCATCCAGTGGCGTCGCCATTCATCCGCAGCTACGCGGTCATCCAGACGCTGCCGAGCGACCCCAAGGCCCTTCGCCGGGCCCTTCGCGAACGCGGGGTCGGCTCCCTGACCATCATGGGCAGGTCAACCGGCATCGAGCCTGAAGCCCTGCGAAAACGCCTTGACCTCGACGGCCCGAACCCAGCGACCATCGTGCTCGCCGTGAGTCAGGGCCGGCGCGTCACGCTCCTCGTAGCGCCTCGCTGATCGCCCGAATACCGTCAGCCTCGGTTCCGCAGCAGCCACCGATCCAGGTGGCGCCGTGGTCGCGCCACTCTCGGGCGCAGCGAACGATGTCCTCATGCGTGACGCCGAGCCAGTGGCCCGACAGCGAGTCCCAGGTGCCGCCCGCATTCGGGTAGACGATGACCGGCAGGCTCGTCGCGGCGGTGATTCGGTCGATGAGGCCGTTGACGTGCGCTGGCGCCGTGCAGTTGATGCCCACCCGCTCGAGACCCGGAATCGACTCGGCGACGGCCACAGCCTCCTCGATGGTCTGGCCGGCGCAGACATGACCCTCGTCCTTCGCCGCGAAGGTGATCCACGACGGGAACCCGCCGAAGTCCTCGAGGGCCACCGCGATGGCCTCGGCTTCACGGACATCCGGGATCGTCTCGATCGCGAGCATGTCGGGTGCCGCGGTAATGAGGAATTCGAGTCGCTCACGGTGGAAGTCAGCGAGCTCGCGCTCGGTGAGGCCGTAGTTGCCTCGGTACTCGCGGCCGTCATGGCTGATCGCCCCGTAAGGACCGACGCTCGCGGCGACGATCGTGTCGGTACCCTCTGCTGCCCGCCGCGCCACCTCCACGCTGAGGCCGAGGGCCCGGTCGGCATCATCGGCGGCATGGCCCGCCTCGATGAAGCCCTGGCGCGAGACCTGGTAGCTCCCGGTGATGACGACGTCGGCGCCGGCCGCGATGAAGGCGCGGTGGGCGGCTTCGATGGCTTCCGGGTTCTCCTGCAGTGCCCGCGCGGTCCACAGCGGGCCATCGATGTCGCACCCCATCGACTCCAACTGCGTCGAAAGGCCTCCATCGACGACCACGATCTTGCGTGCTGAGCTCATCTCACATCACCATTCCGACTCACGTCACTGTTCGGGTCATGCATCAACACTGTTCGGGTCATGCATCAACGCTGTTCGGGTCATGCATCAAGGCTGCCATTCATCACTACGATCGTGATCGGCAGCACGGACCGGGTCGCAAACCCGAGATCCGACGGCACCGCGCCCTGCCGCACGAGTTTGGCGCCGAGCGCCGCAATCATCGCACCATTGTCGGTGCACAGGCCCGGCCTCGGCACTCGAAGGATGATGCCCGCGACTTCGCACCGCTCGGCGGCAACCGCGCGGAGCCGACTGTTCGCGGCGACCCCGCCGCCGAGGACGAGGTGCTCCGACCCGTGCTCAAGGCATGCAGCGACCGCCTTGCGCGTGAGAACGTCGACGACGGCCTCCTGGAATGAGGCGGCGACATCGGGGACGCTCACCGGGTTCCCGGCCGCCTGCTGGGCCTTGACCCAGCGGGCGACGGCTGTCTTGAGGCCGGAGAACGAGAAGTCGTAGCGGTGCTCGGCCATGTCGTGCGAGGCGGTAAGGCCCCGCGGAAAGGCGATGGCCGCGCCATCGCCGTCACGGGCGGCCGCGTCGATCCATGGCCCGCCGGGGAACGGCAGGCCCAGGAGGCGGGCCACCTTGTCGAAGGCCTCGCCGGCGGCATCGTCGAGGGTCGCGCCGAGGGGGGTGATGTCGGCCGCATCGTCGTGTACGAGGAGGAGCGATGAGTGCCCCCCGGACACGAGGAGTCCCACCGCAACGGGAGGCAGGGGGCCATGCTCGAGCTCATCGACCACGACGTGGCCCGCGAGGTGATTGACGGCGTACACCGGCTTTCCGAGTCCGAGCGCGAGCGCCTTGGCCGACGCGGTGCCGACGAGGAGCGCGCCCACGAGGCCGGGGCCCGCCGTGACCGCGATGGCATCGAGGTCGGCCAGCTGGATTCGGGCCTCGGCGCAAGCTCGCTCGATGGTCGGGAGCATGGCCTCGAGGTGGGCTCGGCTCGCGACCTCGGGGACGACCCCGCCGAAGCGGGCGTGCTCATCGACGCTCGATGCGACAGCGTCGGCAAGGAGGGTGGAGCCCCGGACGATGCCGACCCCGGTTTCGTCGCAGGAGGTCTCGATGCCGAGGACGAGGGGCTCGTTCACGTCGTGTTCCCGGCGCTAGCGCTCCCGGTGCTCGCGCAACGCTCGATCGGGCGCAGTCGCATGATGACGGCGTCGATCCCGCGCTCGTAGTAGTCGCGCCGCAGGCTGATGCGCTCGAACCCGAAGCGCTTGTACATCGCGATCGCCGTGGGGTTGTCGGAGCGGACCTCGAGCAGCATCTGCCGGCATCCGGCCGCTGACGCCTCGTCCATGAGCGAGCGCAGCAGGGTAGCGCCGATGCCCCGGCCCTGATCGAGGGAGGAGACCGCGATGGTTTGGACATCGGAGTCCGGCGCGAGGAGGAAGGCGCCCGCATAGCCGACGATGCGCTCGCCATCGACGGCCACGACATACCTGCGGGTCGGCTGGGCGAGCTCTGACCAGAACTGCTCGATCGTCCAAGGGTCGACCGTGAAGAGCTCGGACTCGAGTCGGTGCACCGCCTTGACATCGGGCCAGCGCATCGGTCGCACGCTCACCGTGGTCATGCCGCTCCCGTCGGCATGGCGTCGGGACGCCGGACATACAGCGGGAATGGCGCGAGGAGCCGTTGCCCGGTGAGCTCACCGGCCATGACGCCATCGTCGGTTCCATGGTTGGAGAGGGTTCGGACGGCGGCGCCCGGCATCTCTCCCGCCGCGAGGAGTCGATTGGCCAGTGCACCGAGAACCCCTGCGCGCACCTGCTGCTCTCCGGCCTGCTCTCCGACCCAGCGCAGGGCGCCGGCGGCTTCGTCGACATCGGCCTGACGTCCGACGAAGGGGCCTGACGTCCGCTCCCCGGCCAGATCGTAGACGGCCCAGTAGACCTCGCCCCGGCGCGCATCGGTGGCGACGACGAACGCACCCGTTCGCGCGGGCTCCCCCGCGACACCCCCCGCCGAAACCGCGTTGGCTGCTATGGCGTCCAGCGAGCAGATGCCCACCACCGGCACCCGCCACGCGAGGCCGAGCACCTGCGCGGTCGTGACCCCGATGCGCAGTCCGGTGTAGGGGCCCGGGCCGACGCCGCAGGCGACGACATCGATCGGCGGTTGCCCGGCGCGGGCAAGGACCTGCGACACGAGGGTTGCGAGGACCTCTGCGTGCCCGCGCGGGTCGTGATGCTCGGCCTCTGCAACGACGACGTCGCCGGCGACCACCGCCACGGTCGACCATGCCGATGCCGTGTCGAGCGCGAGGGTCACCAACCGGACTCCATGTCGGCGAGGGCCTGCGCCGTCCAGCGTGCACCGTGACCGGTGAACCTGACGCGGCGCATTTCGTCATCTGCATCATCTGACCGGTCGATGCGCACGTCGAGGCGATCGGGTGAGAGGTGCTCGACCTTGCCCTCCCCCCATTCGACGACGGTGACGCAGTCGGCGAGGGTCGCGTCGAGGTCGAGGTCGTCGAGGTCGAGGGCACTTCCGAGGCGGTACGCATCGACGTGGACGAGGTCGATGCGGCCCGCGGCCTCATGAACCCGGGCGATGACGAAGGTGGGGCTCGTCACCGGCTCGGTCACCCCTAGCCCACGGCCCAGACCCTGTACAAAAGTCGTCTTACCTGCACCTAAGTCTCCGGTGAGGATGATGAGGTCGCCGGCGCGGCACGCTTGGGCAAGGCCCGCCGCGAGATCGCGCATGCGTTCGGCGGTCGGCACGAGCACGGTCACTGAGCGGCCCGCAGGCTCCGCACATTGCGCCAAACCCGGTCGAGGAGCCCGCCAATGAGCTCATCGACCTCCTCGTGGAACTCGATGTTCACCATGTGGCCCCCGTTAGGGATCACGACGAACTCGGCTCCGGGAATGGCGCGGACGATCTCCTCGCTGTACGCCTTCGGGGTGAGTCGATCCGAGCTCCCGACGATAACGAGGACCTCGGTCTGCTGCAGGATCGGCAGGGCGGCGCGCTTGTCGTGCTCCTGGAGCGCCGGCAGGAACTCGGCAAGGACGTCGATTGGCGTAGCGTCGATCATCCGCGCCACGAAGCGTCCGGCCTGCTCCGATGCGAGGGACCCGAAGGAGTACGCCCTGGTGAGGACGAGCGCGAGGTCGCTGCTCGAACGGCGCCCAAACTCAACGACCTCCTTGCGCTTGGCCAGCGCCGCCGCAGCGATGGGGACGACCCGGTTCACCACTCCCCCGAGTGCAGCGGGCAGGCCGAGCGACCCCTGCTTGAGGCCGCCGGCTGTCGTCGCGACGAGCGCGACGCCGTAGACCCGCTCCGCGAAGAGCTCAGGGTGCTGCTCCGCTAGGGCCATGACGGTCATGCCGCCCATGGAGTGCCCGATGAGGACGAGGGGGCCGGTCGGCGCAACCGCCTCGATGATGTGCCAGAGGTCTCGCCCGAGCTGATCGACGTGGTGCGTGTCGAACTCCGCGCGGCCCGAACGGCCGTGACTGCGCTGGTCATACGTGACAAGACGGGCGCGGCCTTGGAGCTCCTTGCGCTGGAAGTACCACGAGTCAAGGCTGAGGGCGTAGCCGTGGGCGAAGATGACGGTGATGCCTGCTGCTGCCGGATCCTCCGGCTCGTCGATCTCGACGTGCAGCAAGGTGCCGTCCTCGGCCGGCAGCTCGAGGATCTTCGCGTCGAAGCCCTCGAGCTCCCACTCCTCGTCGCGTCGCGCCGTTCGCGCCATGAGTGCCCGCTCCGCGGCGGCTCCCAGCGCCGCACCGGCCGCGAGGGTGCCCGCGGCAAGCAGCCCGGCCCCCGCGACCTTGAGCGCGCTGGCGAAATCATTGCTCATCGCGCACCAACGTACCGGCGAGGGACCCGTGAGCTCACCCGGGTGACGATCTCGTAGCCGATCGAGTCGGATGCGACGGCCCAGTCATCGGCGGTCGGCGCGCCCTCCGCCGCGTCGCCGAAGAGGATGACATCGTCGCCCGCCCTCACGTCGCCAAGGCGATCATCGAGTTCGATCACGAACTGGTCCATCGCGATTCGCCCGAGGACCGGGCACCGAGTTCCGGCAACGAGCACTGCGGCCCGGCCACTTGCCGCCCGCGGAACGCCATCGGCATAGCCGACCGGCACCAGCCCGACTCGGGTGGGACGCGGCGCTGTCCAACTGCTCCCGTACGACACCGACTGGCCGGCGGGGATCTGCTTCACGAGCGCCAGCCGCGCCCGCAATGTCATGGCACCGGTGAGACCAAGGGCAGCCGCTGAGCCGGGGGTCGATGGCGCCACCCCGTACATCCCGATGCCGATGCGAACGAGGTCGTACCGGGTTTGGGGGTACCCCAGTGCCGCAGCAGTGTTCGCCGCGTGACGCACCGACGGCTCGAGGCCGGCATCAACGATGGCCTCGTATGCCGCGTCAAAGACCTCGACCTGGTCGGAGACCGATTGATCATTCGGACGATCAGCATTCGCGATATGGGACCAGACCCCCACGAGTTCGATCGTCCCGCGTTCCTGCTCAACTCGCACGGCCGCCACCAGGGGAGGCAACTCGGCAATGCCGGCGCCATTGCGCGAAAGACCCGTATCGATCTTGAGGTGCACACGAGCGCGGACGCCGAGTCTGCGGGCGACGTCGGCAACCTCGGCGAGCGCCCAGAGGGACGAGACTGAGATGTCAACGTCAGCGTCGACGCAGGGCTCGAGGTGACCGTCGCCTGGTGCCCAGAGCCAGGCGAGGACTCGGCCGGAGTCGCCTGAAGCCCGCAACTCTTGCGCCTCCGAAAGGAGAGCAACCCCCAGCCACGGGACCCCTGCAGAACGGGCCGCCCGCGCAACCGGCACCATGCCGTGGCCATAGGCGTCGGCCTTCACGACCGCCATGATCGCGGGCCCCTTCACTGCATTGCCGATCGCTCTGACATTGCGGCCGACTGCGTCGAGGTCGATGACTGCCTCTGCGCGGATCACGCGACCATTATCGCCCCGATCCGGGTACATCGAGCAGGCGGCGCGTGACTGCCGCCGCCACCGGGGGCAAGGAACAAGTTCATCGGCCCGCTTCGAAGCAGCGATCGCACGTTTGCCCGTTCGACACCCGGAGGCTGTGGGATTGCCCCACCCAACCAGAAGGGAAATCCAATGGGCATCCGCACACCATTGATCATCGGACTCGCGACCGCCGCAGTCTGCGCAACCACCTTGCCAGCCTCAGCCGAGTCGGGCTTCTCATATGTCGAGCCGGCAGCTTCCGGCGTCACCATCAAGGTGCTGGCGACGTCCGGCGATGTCATCTCCGGCTACCAGTGGCCGGGAACACCTGACGGCATCGGCGTCGTCAAGGACGGCAAGAACCTCAACATCTACGTGAACCACGAGTTTTCATCGACGAACAAGACCGCTGCGGCGCTCAAGCACGCCAATGGCAATGCCTCGGCATCGACGGTCTCGCATCTCACCATGAACACGGATTCGAACACCATCACCTCAGCTCGCAATCTCCTGCAGTCAGTGACTTGGTACGACTATTCCACCGGCACCTACGGCATGAAGCCGGTGGCGCCCGCTGGGGCAGCGACAGTGGACGAGTTCAACACCCCAAACCACACCACCGCGCTCAACCGGTTCTGCTCCTCCGCCCTTGCCCAGCCCGGCTCCCTCGCCTACACGGCGAAGGTCGGCGGCAAGGACGTCACCTATGGATACACCGGCGCGGCGTACTTCACCGGCGAAGAGGGCAGCGACGAGTCGCGCGCCTTCGTCACCGATATGAACGGAAACCTCATCCAGCTCCCCAAGCTCGGCCTCGCTGCTTGGGAGAACTTCATCCCGGCTCCGAATACCGGCCTGCGCACGATCGTCATGGGCAACGAGGATGGTTCCGCAACGGACAGCCAGCTTTACATGTACGTCGGTGAGAAGACCACCACGGGCCACTGGACCGACATGGCGGGTCTCACGAACGGCCAGCAGTACGTCATGACGATCGACGGAGTCGCAACGGACAACCTCTTCCGTGCGTCCAAGGGGAAGAACAACCCCGCCAACGTCACGTTCGCCAAGATCGACACGTCAGTGAACGGCAAGGCCCAGAACGCACAGGCACGCTCCCTCGGTACGGAGATGGCCCGGGTTGAGGACGGTGCATTCGATCCCAATAGCCCGAACGACTTCTACTTCGTCACGACCGAGTCGAACAAGGATCCCAAGGCAACGGCGGCCAACCCGGCCACACCGACCGTTTCGCGGGACGGCGGTGCTCTCTGGCGCCTCCGCTTCAACGATGTCAAGAACCCGACTGCAGGTGCAACCGTCACCATGCTCCTTGATGGCTCGGAGGCACCGTACCTGAGCAAGCCGGACAACATCGACGTCGACACTATGGGGAACATCCTCATCCAGGAGGATCCGGGCAACAACGATCTGCTCGCCCGCATCGTCTCCTACCGGATCTCCGACGGCAAGGTCGGCACGGTCGCGAAGTTCTCCGACAAGTACTTCAAGGTCGGCGCGGCGCAGTTCATCACAAGGGACGAGGAGTCCAGCGGAATCACCGACGTGACGTCGATGCTTCGCAAGGGCACCTCGGACAAGAACAGCTACTACGTGTTCGACGCGCAGGTCCACGCCACGCCAGCCGGCTCACGCCTTGACCTATGGAGCGACCCAGCCGCTGTCGCTGCACTCGCGTCAGCAGTCGAAGGCGGGCAGCTCTACCTGATGACCGTCGCAGACTGGTCGACGATCTACGGATAAGCAGCACACCACAGACCCCCTCGGCCATCTCATTCGTGAGCCAGCCGAGGGGGTTTGTCATGTGTTGGCACTCCCCACCAGCCTGGATGATGAGCCAGGAATCGCCACCCCGGCCTTCACTGCCGCCGAGGCTCGGCGAGGCTCGGCGAGCAACCGCACTTCTTGCCGTTTAGAGTCACGGATCGTGGGGACTGACGGGGGCCGAGCCACGATGCGGGTTTCACTCGCGTGCGCGCTCATCGCCATGCTCGCTGGGGTCGCCTCGATCTGGGCAGCGAATGACGCATCCTGGCCCGATGCCTCCACGCTCGTGAAGGTGGCATTCAGCGACCCGATCGCGCCGCTCGCCCTGTCGATCGATCCCGCCTTCGATCTCGGCGGCGGCCAGGAGCACTACGACGGCCTCTACTACTACGCAATCGCACTGGACCCCTTCGCGCTGGGTCAGGCGCACGAGCTCATCGACATGGCCGGCTACCGCTACGGCCGGCCCATGCACGGCTGGCTCGCGTCCGTTGTCAGCCTAGGAGACCAGGCTCGCCTACCCGAGGCCCTGCTCGCCTTGTCCCTCATCGGCCTCGCCCTCGGCGCGTTCGGGGCAAGCCGACTATGCGTCCACTTCGGACGGACGGCGTGGGGCGGCATCGTCATCGCCATGAGCCCTGGCCTGCTCTTCGCGACAACCGTCTCCACGACCGAGACCATGGGCACGGCCCTCGCGATCGGGCTCGTGCTCGCCTGGGTACGCCGGTGGTCTCCGTGGGCCATCGCCCTCATCGCGATCATGCTCAGCCTTTATCGCGAGCAACTCGTCCTCGTGATCATCGGGATCCTGCTGTTCGAGGTCATCGACCGAATCCGCCGCCGGTCCCGGCCGGGAGGCGAACAGATCCGGCGAACCGCAGCACTACTCGCCGGACCGGTGGCGCTCGCAGCGTGGCTCGTCTACGCCCATGCCCAGTTCCGCACGTGGCCCACCCCCGACGACCCGGGGAATCTCAGCGTGCCTCCCCTGGGCTGGATTGAGTCCTTCAGGGTGGCTTACGGGAGCCAGAACGCCGGATCCCTCGTCGACCAGCAGATCGGCAGCACAGCCCCGCCCTACCTCATCGCCCTAGCGGTACTGCTGCTCGCCGCCCTGTGGGCCGCTCGCAAGGTTCGCTCGCCCCTGGACACCATCCTCATCCTGCAGGTCATCTTGATGGCCAGCCTCGGCTGGCGAACGCTCGCGTTCCCACACGAGATGTATCGGATTCCGTCGCTGGCGATCCTCGCGGCCCTCGCTGTCCTCCTGCTGGCAGGGGCCTCCGGCGTCAGTCGCGAGTCGTCATCGCCCGACCCAGCGAGTCGATGAGAGACGAGGCCGTAACTGGCTGACCCTCCTCGCCCGCCAGATTGCCCGCCCGGCCGTGCAGCCAGCACCCCGCTGCCGCAAAGCGCGCAGCGTCCGACACCCCGCGGATATCACCGCGGGCCTGCGACTGGGCCAGGAGCGCGCCGATGATGCCGCTCAGCACGTCGCCGCTGCCCGCGGTCGCGAGTACCGGCCCGCCCTCGACGTCGACGAAGCAGGTGCCGTCCGGGGCGGCGATGACCGTGCCCGGGCCCTTGAGGACGACGACGACGTCTCGCTGCCGAGCCATCGCGAGAGCCGCACCGAGTCGTCCGACGCCCTCAACCACGCCCCCGAGACGGGCAAACTCGCCGTCGTGGGGCGTAAGGATCGTGACGGCACCCCGCTCGCGCAGGAGGTCCTGCAGCCTGACGCTGTCAGCGAGCATCGCGAGTGCCCCGGCATCGAGCACGACCGGCACGCTCGTTCGAAGGCATGCCTCGACCGCGTCATGATCGCGATCCCCGGGGACAAACCCGGGCCCGCAGACCCACGCGGTGACCCGCGGTGCATCCATCCGCGGACTGGCAACGGCCTCCGGGTACTGCGCGACGACCATGCGGGCAATGCCTTCGGCGCGGTCGAGGTACTGCACCATGCCGGCGTGGCCGCGTAATGCCGCGCCCACGCAGAGCAGGGCCGCACCCGGGTAATCGTCGCTGCCCGCAGCGACCCCCACCACTCCCCGGCGGTACTTGTGGTCATCGAAACCGGGGCCGGGTGTCACCACCGCAACATCGCCCTGCCGCATGGCCCGTACCGCTGGCTCTCCCAAGGCGCCTGCGATGCCGATGTCGATGAGGCGCACCTCGCCCGCAAGCGCCTTGCCGGGGGCGATGAGATGCCCGGGCTTGAATACGCCGAAGGTGACGGTGAGGTCTGCGTCGAAGGCAGCGCCGAAAACCTGGCCGGTATCGGCATCCACCCCGCTCGGCAGGTCGACTGCCACGCGAATCCCTCTGGCCTCATTCAGGATCAGGACTATCTCCGCGGCAGCGCCCCTCAAGGCTCCAGTTGCCCCAATGCCGACAAGCCCGTCGATGATGACGTCCGCGTCGTCGACGAGCGCCCGCGAGCCTGCGGCGTTCCACACGGTGAAGCGACCACCCGCTCGCCTCATCGCGGCCAATCCCGCTTGGTGGACAGCCGATGTCGTGCCTATCGCATCAACCCGCATGCCGCGTCGCGCAAGGAGGGACCCTGCGAAAAGGGCGTCGCCGCCGTTGTTGCCGGAGCCGACAGCGATGACCACGCGGGTGCCGACAACCGACCCGGCGAGCATCCGCAGGATCTCGGACGCGAGGCCGGTCGACGCGCGCTCCATGAGCACACCGGACTCCAGTTCGCCCGCGTGGGCATGCTCTGCGGCGATGACCTCCGCGATTCCATAGGCGCTGATCACGGCAGGCCCCCCTCGGCCACAACGTAGGCGATGGCATGGCCGCCATCGTGGCTGAGCGACAGGTGCCACGTGCTGATGCCCAGTGCCCGGGCCGCCTCATCGACCGTCCCAGTGAGCCGCAGGCTCGGATTGCCGTGCTCGTCGGTCGTGACCTCGCAGTGGTGCCACTGCAGCCCATGAGTGCGCACGAGCACCTTGGCGACCGCCTCCTTGGCCGCGAATCGCGCGGCGAGCGACTGAGCGCTGCGGCGGCGGCCCTCGCCGCTGTGCGACTCTTCCGTCGTGAAGATTCGATCGACGAAGGTGGGGGTGCGGTCCAGGACCGCGGCGAATCGCGCCACATCGACGATATCGACCCCGATGCCGACGACTGACGCGGGCAGGTGCTCCATCGGCTACTCGACGGTGACGGACTTGGCCAGGTTGCGCGGCTGATCGACGTCGTGCCCCTTGGCGGTCGCCATCTCGCAGGCGAAGACCTGCAGCGGCACCGTCGAGACGAGTGGCTGCATGAGGGTCGGCACGATCGGCACCCGGATGACGTGGTCGCTGAAGGCGACGATCTTCTCGTCGCCCTCCTCGGCGATCGCGATGATGACGGCGCCGCGCGCCCTGACCTCCTGAATGGCGGAGATCATCTTGTCGTGGAGCACTGCCCTCCCGCGCGGCGACGGCATGATGACGACAACCGGCACGCCGTCCTCGATCAGCGCGATCGGCCCGTGCTTGAGCTCGCCCGCCGCGAACCCCTCGGCGTGCATATAGGCGAGTTCCTTGAGCTTGAGCGCGCCCTCGAGCGCGACCGGGAACCCGACATGCCGTCCGATGAACAGGACGGACGGGGCATTCGCGAATTCCCTGGCGATGGCGCGGACCGGCTCGACAGTGTCGAGGACGAGATCGACTTTCTGGGGCATGTCGTTGAGGTCGTCCATGATCGCCCGAATCTCGTCGGCGAACATCGTGCCCCGAACCTGGGCGAGGTACAGACCCACGAGATACGAGGCGATGATCTGGGTGAGGAACGCCTTCGTCGATGCGACCGCGATCTCCGGGCCCGCGTAGGTGTAGACGACGGCATCGGCCTCACGCGGGATGGTCGAGCCGACGGTGTTGCAGATGGCGAGGGTGCGGGCGCCCTGGGCCTTGGCATGGCGAAGGGCCATGAGCGTGTCCATCGTCTCGCCGGACTGCGAGATGGCAATGACGAGCGTGTCGGGCCCGACGATCGGATCGCGGTAGCGGAACTCGCTCGCCAGTTCGACCTCGACCGGAATCCGGGTCCAGTGCTCGACCGCGTACTTGGCGACCATGCCGGCATGCGCGGCAGTGCCGCACGCGATGACGACGACCTTGCTCACCGCCCGCAGGTCGGCGTCGGCGAGCCTCATCTCGTCGAGCTGCAGGTGGCCGTCCTGGCCGATGCGTCCGCGCAGCGAGTCTGCGACGGCCTTGGGCTGCTCGGCGATCTCCTTGAGCATGAAGAGGTCATGGCCGCCCTTTTCGGCCGCTGATGCGTCCCAGTCGATGGTGAAGGGCCGGACCTCGGCGGGGTTGCCGTCGAAGTCGATGACGACGACCTCGCCCGACGTCAGGGCCACGATCTGGTCCTGGCCGAGCTCGAGGGCGTCGCGGGTGTACTCGACGAACGCCGCGACGTCCGAAGCGAGGAAGTTCTCGCCCTTGCCAAGGCCGACGACGAGCGGTGAATTGCGCCGGGCGCCCACGACGAGGTCCGGCTGGCGCGGATCGACGGCGAGGAGCGTGAACGCCCCCTCGAGACGTCGGCAGACTGCGCGCATCGCCTCGACGAGGTCGAACCCAGCTGCCGGGATCGCCTTCGAGAGCAGGTGCGCCACCACCTCGGTGTCGGTCTCAGAGCTCAGGTGGACTCCGGCCGCCTGGAGCTCGTCGCGGAGCTCGGCGAAGTTCTCGATGATGCCGTTGTGGATGACCGCGACCTGCTGGTCCTCGCTCACGTGCGGGTGGGCATTTCGGTCGGTCGGGCCGCCGTGAGTGGCCCAACGAGTGTGACCTATTCCGGTGGTCGACTGGGGCAGGGGGTCCTCGCCCAGAAGGGTCTCGAGGTTGACGAGCTTGCCGGCCTTCTTGCGCACCTCGAGGCGTCCGTCCGCGATGACGGCGACGCCCGCCGAGTCGTACCCGCGGTATTCGAGGCGACGAAGGCCCGACACCACGACCTCAAGGGCCTGCTTCTCACCGACGTAACCAACGATTCCGCACATGATGCGCAGCCTACGCGTCGCGGCATGGACAATGGGCCGGTGCTGAGCCTGCGCGTGAGCTGCCCCGCGTCTCTCTGCGCATCCGTCGAGGCTGTCCTGCGCGCCGAACCTACGATCAGCAGCCTCACGGTGCACCGCGGCGCGAGCCTGACACCGCAGGGTGACGTGTTCATCGCCGACCTCCCTCGTGAGACCGCCAACGCCCTCGTCGACAGCCTCATGGAACTCGGGGTTCAGCATGAGGGCACCGTGACCCTCACACCGGTTGGAACCTGGATCTCGAGCCCCGGCCTTGAGGCGGAGCGGCGTGCCCCCGGCAGAGGCCCCGACTCCGTCGTCTGGGCAGAGGTGACTGAGCGCGCCTACTCCGAAACCGAACTCACCTGGACCTACGTGAGCTTCATGATCCTCGCCACCCTTTTGGCGGCGATCGCGATCGTCACCGACTCCGCCATCCTCGTCATCGGCGCAATGGTGCTCGGCCCTGAGTTCGTGCCCATCGCCGCACTCGGTCTGGGCATGGTTCGACGGCGGCCGGGACTTATCCGTCAAGCCCTGCGAACCCTCGTTATCGGATTCGCCGTGTCAATCTCGGTCGTCGCCGTCGTCGCTCTACTCGCACGGCTCACAGGCGTCATTGACGTCTCCCAGATCGAGAGCGCTAGGCCGGGCACTGCCTTCATCTACACACCCAACTGGTGGTCGCTCACCGTTTCGGTCCTCGCAGGCGCTGCCGGGGTTCTGTCGCTCACCGCGGCCAAGGGCAACGGGCTCGTTGGCGTGTTCATCTCCGTCACGACCATTCCAGCTTCAGGAAACGTGGCCCTCGCACTCATATTCGGAGTTTGGAGTGAGGTTCTCGGGAGCACCGCTCAGTTGGCCATCAACATCATCGGGATGGGCCTAGCAGGCTGGGCAACCCTCGCCCTGCAGCAGATCGTGTGGGGCAGGATCACTTCAAGGCGACAATCCCGGACTCGGCCGGCGCCCTGACGGCGCTCGACCAGTCGGCGCCGGAAGGACCGCCGTTCATCGCTGGTCCGACCATCTCCCCGCTCCCGGCCGACGGCATGCTGTCGCTATCGCACCTGGGTCACGTTGACGATGAGGCCCGGGACACCCGGCCGCGCTGGACCGACCGCATCCGAAACGGAGACGATCTGCATGTTCAGGTCCGCCGATGACCACATCAATTCGAAGTAGTCGCCCGCAACGGCACTCACGACGAAATTCCACGCCGCGATGTACTTCTCCTCGGTCGAGCCTACGAGCGTTTGCTTCGTATTCGTCCATGCGAGGTTGGCGCTGTTCTTGGCAAGCCAGATGTCGATGTCGTCGCTGCCTGAGTCAGTCTTGTCGACCTGAGCGGAGAACTCGATGTCGTACACGCCTGGATTGGCCATCGTGAAGCGTGACGCCGACGTAACGGATATCCCGTTGGCGATGACGCCGTTCACCCCGTCGGTCACCTCGTTGAGGGTCATCGGGCGAGCGATGCTCGCGACCGGGTTCACCTGCGTCGACGTGTCGTAGAAGGAGCCGTAGTAGCCGCTGAATGCCGGTCCCGTCGCACCGGTCGAGCCGGTGAGCCCGGTCGCGCCAACTCCCCCGGTCGCACCCGTCGCGCCGGTCGCTCCTATGGCCCCGCTTTGGACCGGCGTCCGGAAGTACACGGCCTTGTCAGCTTTCCGACACTTGCGATGCGCAGGCAGGTATCGGGTTGAATCGTTGTGGTCGATGCAGACGAGAATGCGGCCCTGAACGACGTTCGAGGTCGTGCTGACGAGGGTGACGCGGTGTTCGTTCGCCCGGCACCGGCCGTTGATCGCAAGGCGAAGAACGCCGGTGTCGACCTGCACGCACCCCTTCAGCACGGTTCGAGTCGCGCCAAGTTGCCCGGCTGGCTGCAAATCGGGCGCCGTGAGGGTCACGACGAGCGCGAGGCCAACCATCACCACGCCTAAAAGCCCCATCTTGCGACGTTAACAGTGTCGCGTGCCCTGACGCTCGCTCAACCTCGCGGGTGCTCTCGCCTGCTGCGCGCCGCAGGCCTCTCGGGAATCGGCTCGAGCCTGTTACTTCTCGATAGCGAGTTCGGCGAGCACGACCGCAGCGAGCTCGTCGCATATCCGCTCGGCCTGCCCGTGGCTGGCCGCCTCGACCATGACTCGGATAACGGGCTCGGTTCCCGACGGACGCAGCAGGACCCGGCCTGAGTCGCCGAGCTCTTCCGTCGCCCTCGCCACGGCCGCGGCCACGACCGGATCAGAGTCCGCGCGCGACCTGTCGACCCCCTTGACATTCACGAGGACCTGGGGGAACTTCGTGACGCTCGCAGCTAGGTCGGAAAGCGGAGTCTTGGTTTGGGCCACCCGCGACAGCAGGTGGAGCGCGGTGAGCAGTCCGTCGCCCGTGTTCGCGAATTCGGTCATGACCACGTGGCCGCTCTGCTCGCCGCCAAGGACGTAGCCCTCAGTTCTCATGGCCTCCAGCACGTAGCGGTCCCCGACCGCCGTCTCGACCACGTTGATCCCTGCGTCGCGCATGGCGATCTTGAACCCGAGGTTCGCCATGATCGTGGCAACGACCGTACCGCCCGCGAGACGACCCGAATCCTTCATGGATGTCGCGAGGATGGCGAGGATGTGATCCCCGTCGATGACATTGCCCCGGCTGTCGACCGCTAGGCAGCGATCTGCATCCCCGTCATGGGCGATGCCGGCGTCGGCGCCATGCTCCAGCACCGCCGAGACGAGGTCCCCAAGGTGCGTGCTGCCGCAATTCTCGTTGATGTTCAGGCCATCAGGCTCTGAGTGAATCGTGGTGACGCGAGCCCCTGCGATCTCGTACATGCCCGGCGCAACGGATGAGGCAGCACCGTTGGCGCAGTCGACCACGATATGGAGTCCGCCTAGGCCGTTGGGGAGCGTCGAGATGAGGTAGTCGACATACCCGGCCACTGCGGACAAGTCGGATCGCACCCGCCCGACTCCAGCACCGATCGGCCGCTCCCACGGATCCCCGATGCGGGCCTCGATTGCGTCCTCGATTGCGTCATCTAACTTGTGGCCCCCGCTCGCAAAGAACTTGATGCCGTTGTCGGGCATCGCGTTATGCGAGGCGGACAGCATCACCCCGAGATCAGCGCCGAGCGCATCGGTGAGGTAGGCGACGGCCGGTGTCGGCACGACACCGAGAAGCAGGACGTCGATTCCCGCACTCGCGAGTCCGGCTACGACAGCCGCTTCAAGGAATTCCCCGCTCGCGCGACCATCTCGACCCACCACGGCAGTCGGCCGATGATCGGCGAACGCGCCGACATCGGCAAGAACATGCGCTGCGGCAACTGAAAGATCAAGGGCTAGTTCTGCCGTGAGCTCGCGGTTCGCGAGCCCACGGACTCCGTCGGTACCGAAGAGTCGGCCCAAGGGATTAGCGCTTGCTGTACTGGGGCGCCTTGCGGGCCTTCTTGAGCCCGTACTTCTTGCGCTCCTTCACGCGCGGATCGCGCGTGAGGAATCCAGCCTTCTTCAGGCTGGGGCGATTGCCCTCGGTGTCGATGGCGTTCAGTGACCGCGCGACCCCGAGCCGCAGCGCACCGGCCTGGCCGGAGACGCCGCCGCCGCCGATGCGGGCGATGACGTCGAACATGCCCTCTGCGCCCAGCGTCACGAACGGCTCGTTGACGAGCTGCTGGTGAACCTTGTTCGGGAAGTACTCATCGAGGTCGCGGCCATTGATGGTCCACTTGCCGGTGCCCGGGATGAGCCGCACGCGGGCGATGGCCTGCTTGCGGCGACCGGTGGCAGCGCCGGGCGCCTTGACGATCTCGCGGGTGATGACAGCGCGGGCCGGTGTCTCGGAGGTGTACTCCGAGGGAGCCTCGTCCTCGACGTCGATCTCGACGTCGTCTACTGCGATGGTGGCCTCAGACACTGCCACGGTCCTCTCGTTGATTACGGCGTGAAGTTGGAGAACGCGCTTACTGCGCGACCTGGGAAAGCTCGTAGGGCACCGGCGACTGAGCCGCGTGCGGGTGCTCGGAGCCGGTGTAGACCTTCAGCTTGGTGATCTGCTGGCGGCCGAGCTTGTTGTGCGGGAGCATGCCCTTCACGGCCTTCTCGACGACGCGACGAGGGTTGCTCTCGAGCAGGTCAGCGTACGAGGTGGCGCGCAGGCCGCCCGGGAAGCCCGAGTGGCGGTAGTCCATCTTCTGCTGCTTCTTAGCGCCCGTGAGGACAACCTTGTCGGCATTGATGATGATGACGAAATCGCCCGTATCGACGTGCGGGGCGAATATGGTCTTGTGCTTGCCGCGAAGGAGCTTTGCGACGTTGCTCGCGAGACGACCGAGGACAACGTCCGTCGCATCGATGACGTGCCAGGTGCGGGTGATCTCACCGGCCTTTGGGCTGTACGTGCGCACGGGACGCCACCTTCGTTGCTCGTTGGGGTCTGGACTGCTCAACTGTGTTGCTCGATCGCCTAGAAAGCTCGATCGCTCTCGCGACGCCGGGGATTTTCGGGGAAGCACCTCAGCGACCCGTAAGGATACCCACGCAAGGAGTGCCCGGCCAAATCGCCCCCAACAACGCCCGAATATCGGTCACCAATCCCCTCCCTTCATCCTGCCCCGAATCCGGGCGAGCTGAATGAAATGAGCCTCGAATCGAGTGGATTCGTTCATGTCACCCACCGCGGGGCACCCGCCGGCCGCTGAGTCCGGCGCAGCGGGCAGTCATCGCTCATCACGACGTCCGATCAACCGGGATCGTGACGACGTCAAGGGTCTGGCCCTCCATCCGCAGCCTGACCGTGTACCCCGAGAGGTCGCGCTTCGTGCTGAAGGCAACGGCGCCCGTTGCCTTGGTATCCAAGCTCCACTTGAGCACCTTCGCCCCCGGCCTACGCGCCGTGACCGTGAACGGGGTATCAGGGCTGTTGGTGTCCACCCGCAGCCGAAACAGGCCACCTGCCCTCGTGATCGCAAGCTCGCCATCGATCGTGTCGACGCTGGGGTCCAAGGTCCCGAGATCAGTGGCAGGGGCAGCCGAAGCTTCCGACTGGCTCACAGGGGCAGTGGAAGTGGCCGAACCGGGCGTGGCCTCGGGCTTCTTGGCCTGCGCGGCCAGTGCGGGCATCGTCAAGGCCGCCGATGGACTCGATGGCGCGCCATTCCCCGCGGAGTTCGTCGCGACGACGGTGAAGGTGTACGTGATCGACGGTGCGAGCGAAGAAATCGAACAACTCGTCGACGAACTCGAGCAGGTCAGCCCGCCTGGGCTCGCCATGGCCGTGTATCCGGTTATTGCTGCCCCGCCCGTCGATGATGGCGCTGACCACCTCACCGTTGCTGCAGTTTCGGCGGCCGCTGCCGCGACGCCGGATGGGGGCCCGGGAACCGTGATCCTGGTCAACGTCGTTACCTGAAGCGAGTTCGTGAAGTTCGTTCCGTGGTCGATCGCCCAGACGCTGATCGTGTACGTGGTGCCAGCGGAGAGGTCACGCAGGTCGACGGCATGGATATATCGGCTCGGAGCCGTGCCCCCCGACACGTACGTCACACCGGAGCCTCCCGGCCAGCTTCCCGAGGCGACGGTGCGACCCTCTCCGGTGACGGCGTACCCGAACGACAGGCCATTGAACCGGACGTCAGGACCCCCGCCGCTGTCCGCGAAGCCAATACCGAACTGGATCTGGTTCTCACTCACCGCCGACGGGTCGGGGGCACCCGTTGCCCCGCTGATCACCCAGGCGCTGATACCGCTCACGTCTGCGTGGGCCGGCGGCGCCACCACCACAAGCGCCATGCACGCCAAGGCGCAGGCGCTGATTCCCCCCATGAACCTCATCAGGCCTCCATCGGTCGCTGCCCTCGCACTCTGCTCCCATGATGACCCTCGCAGGGGGCGACGGCGAGGCCGGGGTTCGCTGAGTCCTACCAGCCCGACCACACCGGGACGTCCGACTCGACCACGCGACCATCGGCCGTGAACACGAGGAACCTGTCGAGGGTCGCGGCGAACCACCGGTCGTGGGTCACGGCGACGACGGTCCCATCGAAGGCGTCGAGGCCGACCTCGAGGGCCTCGGCGCTCGCGAGGTCGAGGTTGTCCGTCGGCTCGTCGAGGAGGAGGAGCGTCGCTCCGGACAGTTCGAGGAGGAGGATCTGCAGCCTGGCCTGCTGCCCGCCGGAGAGCGTGTCGTACACCTGCTCGGACGCCTCCGCGAGCTCATAACGATCGAGGGCACGCGCCGCCTGCTCGCGTGCCATGCCGGGACGGCGGCCATCACCGCGGTGGAGGATCTCCAGCAGAGTGCGGCCGGCGAGGTCAGGGCGGACGTGGGTCTGGGCGAACCAGCCGGGCCGCACACGGGCGCCGAGCCGCGCCACACCGCTGTGGCGAACGGGATCGATCACGACGTCGCCGACCGGCTGGTGCTCGATATCGGGATCAGTCCCGCCTCGCGCGAGCAGTCGCAGCAGGTGCGACTTGCCCGAGCCGTTCGCTCCGAGGATCGCGACCCGCTCTCCGAACCAGACCTCGACATCGAACGGCTTCGTGAGACCGGTGAGCTCGAGTTGCTCGCAGACGATGGCGCGCTTGGCCGTCCGGCCCCCGCGCAGGCGCATGCTCACCTGCTGCTCGCGAGGTATGCCGGACGGCGGGCCTGCCTCCTCGAACTTGCGCAGGCGCGTCTGGGCAGCCTGATAGCGCGAGGCAAGCCCATCATTGAACTTGGCCTTCACCTTGAGCGTCTGGACGAGCGTCTTGAGCTTGATGTGCTCTTCGTCCCATCGCCGGTGCAGCTCCTCCAGTCGGGAGAACCTCGCGGCACGAGCCTCGTGAAAGGTGGCGAAGCCCGATCCATGGACCCAGGCCGTGTTGCCGGCCGCCCCGAGCTCGATGCCGATCACATGGCTCGCCGCCTGGCTGAGGAGCTCGCGATCATGGGAGATGAGGAGCACCGTCTTGGGCGTAGTCCGAAGCTGCTCTTCGAGCCAGAGCTTGCCCGGCACGTCGAGGTAGTTGTCAGGCTCGTCGAGGAGGAGCACTTCGTCGTTGCCGCGCAACAGGTATTCCAGCACGATCCGCTTCTGCTCACCCCCGGAGAGCGTTCCAACCGAGCGCCAGCGCACTCGATCGAAGGGCTCCCCGATCGCTGCCATCATGACGACGTCCCAGAGCACTTCTGCGTCGTAGCCACCTGCATCGGCGAAATCGGTGATCGCGTGTGCGTACGCCATCTGCGTCGCCTCGTCCTCGCGTTCCATCATGAGGGCCTCAGCCGCATCCAGCGCGGCCGCGGCATCCTTCAACCGGCGGGGGCTCATCTCGACGAGCAGGTCGCGGACCGTGCCCTCGGTCATCTGCCCGATGAATTGCCGCATGAACGTAAGCCCGCCACTCGCGACGATCGAACCCCCCTCGGGGTCGATGTCCCCGGCGATCATCCGCATGAGTGTTGTCTTGCCCGCCCCATTCGCGCCGACGAGCGCTGCGGTCGCGCCTTCCGGGACGCGGAAGGTGACATCGTCGAGGAGTACCCGGCCGTCCGACAGGGAGTAGGTCACGCGCTGGACGTCGATATGGCTCATCGTGCGACGTCTTGGCTTCGGCTAATCCACACCTTGCGCAGGGGCTCGGTGATCTCCCAGCGGGTTCGCGCACCCTCCTGCAGTATCCCCACCACTCCCGGGGCCAGATCGATCACCCCACCCTGTTCGCACGTGACGCGCCCGCGTCCGCTGATGACCACGAACACCTCGCTTGCCTCGGTGTCGGTCGATACCCCCGTTGAGTGCTCCCACACGCCTACGTCGATGCCGTCGAATGCCGGGATCCGTACCGCACCGGTTGAGGCGCCTTCGGTCACCGCCAGTTCGGCGGGCAGCGCGGAATACTCGAGGGAGAGGGTGCATGCGTCCACAGAGCTGATCACGGGAGACACCGTAGGGCTCTCAGATCAGTCGCTGACGACCGCGGTGCCCGCCGACCGCATCGTCCGCGTGATGGCCTGCCGAGCCTCGAGTTCATGGTCGGGCGGATACCCGACCTCTTCGAGGACGAGTGGGTAGGCGGGCATGACGGCGACCCAAGGCGTCCGTGCACGTCCGGCGAGAACCTCAGCGGGCCAGTCGACCGACTTACGGCCATCACCAACAGGGAGCAGCGAACCGACGATGCTGCGGACCATTGAACGGCAAAAGGCATCGGCTTGGATATGCAGGACTGCCGCCCCGCTCAGCTCGCGCTCCCAGCGCAGGTGCGCGATCTCCCGAATGGACGTCGCCCGCTCCCGATACTTGCAGAATGCGGTGAATTCATGCTCACCGACGAGACCTTGGCCCGCTTCGTTCATGAGGTCGAGGTCCAACCGCCGAAACCACGGCATCGACATATGCCGAACGAGCGGATCTGGCCCGCTCGGATCATCGCTCACCCGATAGCTGTACCGCCGCCACAGAGCGCTGAATCGAGCATCGAAGCCAGGCGGAGCCTGCGTCACCGTCCACACCCGAACATCGTCAGGCAGAGCGCGGTTGATGCGCGAGGCATCGAAGTACGGGTCCCACTCCGGGAGGTCTACGTCGAGGTGGGCGACCTGTCCGCGGGCATGAACCCCCGCATCCGTACGACCGGCGCAGGTGATCGACACGCGCGCTCGCAGGATCTGGGAGAGCACCCGCTCAAGATCGCCCTGAACCGTCCTCAGGTCCTTCTGTCGAGCCCACCCTGCGAAATCCCGGCCGTCGTAGGAAATGTCCAGGCGCATGCGAAGCAGCCCGCCTCCTGACGATCCGGTGGCGGGCTGTTCGACAAGGCGTTCTACCGTCAGGACTTCTCGTTCGTCTGGTCCGTGGCCGTGTCCTCGACGGGCACCGCGACCTCACCGTCGTCAGAAGCAGCCGCCTCAGATTCCTCGACCACGACGTCCTCGCCCGCGGCCTCCTCAACGAGGTTCTCCTGGACCACAGCCTGTTCGGCTACCACGGGGGCCGCCTTCTCCTTGGCTGCACGCTTCGTCGCAGCGGTTGCCTCGGCGACCGTCTGCTCGGCGAGCGGCTCACAGAGCTCAATGACCGCCATCGGGGCGTTGTCGCCCTTGCGCGGGCCAATCTTCGTGATCCGGGTGTAGCCACCCTGGCGGTTCTCGAATCGTGGCCCGATCTCCGTGAAGAGCGTGTGGATCACGGACTTGTCGCGTACGACCGTCATCGCCCGGCGTCGAGCGTGGAGGTCACCTCGCTTCGCGAACGTGATGAGACGCTCGGCCAACGGGCGAAGGCGCTTGGCCTTGGCCTCGGTGGTCGTGATCCGGCCATGCTCGAACAACGCAGTGGCAAGATTCGCCAGCATCAACCGCTCATGGGCCGGACCACCGCCGAGGCGGGGACCCTTGGTTGGCGTAAGCATTGTCGTTCTCCTGTCGAGAGTCGTTCAGTCGTTGGGGTGGTGGTTAGAGCTGCTCATCCTCGGCGAAGGCGAGATCGACGTCGTCATCGTCGTCGTAGTAGACGGCTGCGCCGGGATCGAATCCGGGCGGGCTGTCCTTGAGGGCCAGGCCCAAGCTCGCAAGCTTCACCTTGACCTCGTCGATCGACTTCGCACCGAAGTTGCGGATGTCGAGCAAGTCAGCCTCACTGCGCGTGATGAGCTCGCCAACCGTGTGGATGCCTTCGCGCTTGAGGCAGTTGTAGGACCGCACAGTCATGTCCAGCTGCTCGATCGGGGTCGACAGCTGCTCGGCCACGAAGGCATCGGTCGGCGACGGGCCGATGTCGATGCCCTCGGCCTCGAGATTCAGCTCGCGTGCCAAGCCGAAGAGCTCGACGAGGGTCTTGCCCGCAGACGCCACGGCGTCACGCGGACGCATCGACTGCTTCGTTTCGATATCGACGACGAGCCGGTCGAAGTCGGTGCGCTGCTCGACACGGGTTGCCTCAACCTTGTAGGTCACCTTGAGGACCGGGGAGTAGATCGAATCAACCGGGATGCGCCCGATCTCCTGGCCCGGCTGCTTGTTCAGGGTTGCCGAGACATAGCCGCGACCGCGCTCGACAACGAGTTCGATCTCAAGCTTGCCCTTGCCATTCAACTCAGCAATGTGAAGGTCTGGGTTGTGTACCTCTACGCCAGCAGGCGGCTGAATGTCAGCTGCAACGACCATGCCAGGTCCCTGCTTGCGCAGGTACATGACCACTGGCTCGTCATGTTCCGATGACACGACCAACTGCTTGATGTTCAAGATGAGCTCGGTGACGTCTTCCTTGACGCCCGGCACGGTCGTGAACTCGTGGAGCACCCCGTCGATCCGAATGCTCGTCACTGCTGCGCCAGGGATGGACGACAGCAGGGTACGGCGAAGCGAGTTGCCGAGGGTGTAGCCGAAACCCGGCTCAAGCGGCTCGAGCACGAAGCGCGAGCGGAATTCGCTGATGGGCTCCTCGGAGAGCAATGGGCGCTGGCTAATCAGCACGATGTACATCCTTCCCGTGACGACCGCGATATGACGTCACGATTTTGCTGGCGAACGAAGCCCGGGCCTAGGAAGGCCCGGGCACATGACTACTTGGAGTACAGCTCGACGATCAGCTGCTCGTTGACCGGTGTGTCGATCGCCTGGCGGCCCGGCAGCGAGTGGACGAGGATCCGCATCTTGGACGGGATCACCTCGAGCCACGCGGGCACGATCCGCTCGCCGATCTCAGCATGCGCGATCACGAACGGCGTCATCTCGCGCGACCCGACCCGAACCTCGACGATGTCGTTCGGCGACACGCGGTAGGACGGGATGTTGACCTTGTGACCGTTGACGGTCAGGTGGCCGTGGGTGACGAACTGCCGCGCCATGTCGCGAGACTTAGCGAACCCGGCCCGGAAGACCACGTTGTCCAGACGGGACTCGAGAATCTGCAGCAGGTTCTCGCCCGTCTTGCCCGACTGTCGCTGGGCCTCCTTGAAGTAATTCGAGAACTGCTTCTCGAGCACTCCGTACATGCGGGTTGCCTTCTGCTTCTCACGGAGCTGCAGCAGGTACTCGCTCTCCTTGGTCCGGCCGCGGCCGTGCTGGCCCGGGGGGTAAGGCCGCTTCTCAAAGGGGCACTTCGGCGACTCGCACTTGGAGCCCTTGAGGAACAACTTCATCTTCTCGCGACGGCACCGCTTGCAGTCGGCGTCTACGTAACGCGCCATAAGTCAATATCTCCTGTGATTCTGCGCGCGGTCAGACGCG